>JAYWCQ010000127.1:0-8270 GCA_043780435.1 Polaromonas sp. | reverse complement strand
CATCAACTCCTGCGGCCACCACCACAGCGGCCACATCGGCATTTTGGGGGTGGATAAGGACGGCAAAGAGTGGTACCAGGTGTCGCTGGGCGGCTCGGATGGCTCGGCGTTGAGCGGCGACGCCGTGCCGGGCAAGGTCGTCGGCCCGTCTTTCGGCGCTTTGGAAGTGCCAGGCGTGATCGAGGCGCTGCTGGACACCTTCCGCCAGAACCGCCAAGGCCGTGAGACGTTTATTGATGCGTTCAAACGCGTCGGTATGGAGCCGTTCAAAGCGGCTGCCAACGCCGCCCGCTTGGCCGACAAGCATGAAGAACTGCACACCCTGCCTAAAGTCGGCGGCTATGCCAAAGATGGGCAAGAGGCTTGATACAAATGCAAACCCTTTCCGTTCGCGCTGAGGTATCGAAGCGGCCCCGAATGCGCTGACCCTTCAATACCTCAGGGCGAACGGATAATATATAAGATTGATATTGGTAAATTTACTATGAAATTAATAGCTTCTCAGGCAACAAATACGCCGGCTACAAACGAAAATGGCACACTGGTTATAGCCAATGACGTGAATCCACTTGATTCTGACTTAGTTGGCATCAACCGCATCGTCCTGAACTTCCCCAAGTTCACCGACGGCCGCGCCTTCAGCCAGGCCGTCATGCTGCGCAAACGCGCCGGCTTCAAAGGCGAAATCCGCGCGACGGGCGATGTGCTGGTAGACCAATTGCAGCAAATGGCACGTAGCGGCTTTGACGTGGCTGAATTGCGGGCGGATCAGGACTTGGCGGCTGGACAGCGCCAGTTGGACCGTTACAGCGAGTTTTACCAAGCTGATGTGGTGCAAAAAGCGCCGCATTTTGCAAAGGTTACTGAAAAGGTCACGGCATGAGCGCCATCGAGCTAAACGCCCGCGCGTCCGCCACGTTTGCAGACAAACTGGCTGAAACCGAGGCGCTGCTGCGCCAAGCCGCCACAGCCCACACCGGCAAAATCACCCAAGCCAATAGCCTGGGTGCTGAAGACGTGGTGATTGCGCATTTGGTGCAGGCCTTGAACGTCGACATTCCGGCTTTTGTGCTGGAAACCGGTCGCTTGAACCCCGAGACGCTGGCCTTGATGGACAAGATGAAGGCCGAGTTGGGCGACAAGTTCACGATTTTTACGCCCAACAGTGAGTCAGTGATTCAGTTCGTCGCCAAAGAAGGCTTGGACCCGATGTACAAAAGCATTGAGTTGCGCAAAGCCTGCTGCCATATCCGCAAAATGGAGCCGCTGGACCGTGCTTTGAGCGGTAAAACCGCTTGGGTCACAGGTTTGCGCCGCGAGCAATCCGGTGCGCGGGCGGAAGTGCCCTTGTTGGACGAGGCTGATTTGGCCACCAAAGGTCGCGTCAAATTCAATCCTGTAGCTAATTGGACTTGGGGCGATGTGTGGCATTACATACAATTGCACCAAGTGGCCTACAACCCGCTGCACGACCAATTTTTTCCCAGCATCGGCTGCGCGCCCTGTACCCGCGCCATCAGCCTGGGTGAGGATTTTCGCGCCGGGCGCTGGTGGTGGGAAGATGAGGCGGCGAAGGAATGTGGGCTGCATGTGTCTGCCGACGCTGACATAGCAGAGGTTTCTGCGCTGAGGTAGTTTGAACCGTTCGCGTTGAGGTATCGAGGCGCCTGCGAGTGAGCTGCCCCGTCGATACCTCAGGGCGAACGGGGAAAAGATAAAAAAACAGAAGATTGAATAGCGAATTTTGGATATTAAAAAGAACGAATTTATGAATGCACGAACCGAAGAACTCTCCAGCAAACACCTGACGGATTTGCACCTCACAAACGTGCATCTCAGCAACGCCCATCTGGACGCGCTGGAAGAGGAAACCATCTTCATCCTGCGCGAAGTGGCCGCCACGTTTGAGCGCCCGACCCTGCTGTTTTCGGGTGGTAAAGACTCGCTGGTGCTGCTGAAATGCGCTGAAAAAGCGTTTTTGGGCAACCACGGCAATGCGAAGACTGGGAAAATCCCCTACCCGCTGTTGATGATAGACACCGGCCACAACTTCCATGAAGTGACGGATTTCCGCGACTTTCGCGCGGCCGAGCTGGGTGCGGAGCTGATTGTGCGCAGTGTCGTAGACTCGATGGCGCGCGGCACCGTGCGGCTGGCGCACTCGGGCGAGAGCCGCAATGTGCACCAATCGGTCACCTTGCTGGAAGCGATAGACGAGTTCCGCTTTGACGCGCTGATTGGTGGTGCCCGTCGTGACGAAGAGAAAGCCCGCGCCAAAGAGCGCATTTTCAGCCACCGCGACAGCTTTGGCCAGTGGCAGCCGAAGGCGCAGCGACCCGAATTGTGGAATTTGTTCAACACCAAACTGCATCAGGGCGAGCATTTCCGCGTCTTCCCGATCAGCAACTGGACCGAGCTGGACGTCTGGCAGTATATCGAGCGCGAGCAAATCGCCCTGCCGTCCCTGTATTACACGCACCAACGCGAAGTGGTGGAGCGCAAAGGACTGCTCGTCCCTGTGACCGAGTTGACGCCGCTCAAAGCCGGTGAAACGTCCGAGCTGCGCGACGTTCGCTTCCGCACCGTGGGTGATATCACCTGCACCTGCCCGGTCGAAAGCCTGGCCGCCAACGCCGCCGATGTGGTGATTGAAACCCTGGCCGCCGACATGAGCGAGCGCGGTGCGACGCGGATGGATGACAAAACATCTGAAGCGTCGATGGAAAAGCGTAAAAAGGATGGTTATTTCTGATGACCTGTGGATTCCCGACTTCGCGGGAATGACAGAACTTAAATAACCGCTCTTTAATAACCGTTTAAAAATACTATAAATTTAATAGCGCCTCAGGCAATAAATACGCAGGATAGAGTGCTATTTAACCACTAAAACCATGATAACAGTACCCATTTCCCCTCCAACAAGCGCCCAACACGACACCGAGGGTGCGCTCAAATTCATCACTTGCGGCAGCGTGGACGATGGCAAAAGCACGCTGATTGGCCGCTTGCTGGTCGACACCAAAGCCGTGCTGCAAGACCACTTGGCTGGCGTGCAGCGCTCGGGCGAGACCGACTTGGCGCTGTTGACCGACGGGCTTTCGGCCGAACGCGAGCAAGGCATCACCATCGACGTGGCCTACCGGTATTTCGCCACCGAAAACCGCAAATTCATCATCGGCGACGCGCCCGGCCACGAGCAATACACCCGCAACATGGTGACCGCCGCTTCCAGCGCTGACGCTGCCGTCGTGTTGGTCGATGCCAGCAAGTTGGATTGGCAAAACCCCGCCTTGGAATTGTTGCCACAGACGCGCCGCCATAGCTTGCTGGCGCATTTGTTGCGCGTACGGTCGATTGTTTTCGCAGTGAACAAATTGGATGCTGTAGAGAATGCCGAGCTGGCTTTTGCCAATATCAGCGCAGCATTGAGCAAATTTGCCACTGCCGCCGACATCACCGTCGCCGCCATCGTGCCGATTTCCGCCCTCAAAGGCTGGAACGTGGTGGACTCCAAAGCGGGTTGGGCGGCATACAACGACCAAAGTTTGCTACAGATTCTGGAGTCTTTGCCAACAACGGCGGCAGAAACAGCGCAGCCGTTTGCCTTTCCGGTGCAGTGGGTAGAGAAATTCTCATCCAGTGCCGACACCTCCCAAGGCCGCCGCGTGTTCTGGGGACGTGTGGCGACGGGCAGCGTCAGCGTCGGTCAACACATCAGCATTTTGCCAAGTGGCCAAATCGCCACGGTGGCGCAGGTGTTGGATCGTGCCCGCCGCCCTGGCAGCGTGGAGGCCAGCCAGAGCGCGGGTATCGTGCTTGACCGCGAAGTGGACGTGTCGCGTGGCGACTGGCTGCTGGCGGTGGATATGCAATTTTCCGACGAGCCGCCTCTAGGAAAATTAGCCCCCTCGGGGGGCAGTGCAGTACGCGAAGCGGCAAACGTGGGGGCTATATTCACACCTAGCCGCGAGATCACAGCCACCATCGCTTGGTTAGACGACGAACCTTTGATCTTCGGCCGAACCTACTGGGCGCTGCATGGCCACCGCTGGGTGAAAGCCAAAATCAAGCGGGTGGTGCACAAGTTGGACATCAACACGCTGGCCGAACTGGAGGCGACACAGCTGGAGCCGAACGCGATTGGCCACGTCGAAATTTCTCTGCAAGAGCCGATTGCCGCTGTGCCCTACAAGCTGTCACGCGGCATGGGGTCTTTGGTGTTGGTCGATACGGCCAGCCATAAAACCTCTGGCGCTGTACTGATATCCTGATTTCACCGTCGTAATCTCGTAAAATCAACAACTGGACTTAATAAAGTTACATTTCCCTTCTAAGCACACCATGACCCATATCGTTTCTGAATCCTGTATCAAATGCAAATACACCGACTGTGTGGACGTGTGCCCGGTCGACTGCTTCCGCGAAGGCCCGAACATGCTGGTCATCGACCCCGATGAATGCATCGACTGCGCCGTCTGCATCCCCGAGTGCCCGGTCAACGCCATCTACGCGGAAGAAGACGTGCCGGCGGATCAACTCGCGTTCATCAAATTGAACGTCGAACTAGCGCGTGCAGAAGGCTGGAAAAGCATCACCAAGCGCAAGCCAGCCTTGCCAGATGCAGACGACTGGAAAGACGTGAAAAGCAAGATTGGCTTGCTGGTACGTTGATAAATCCCCCCTAGCCCCCCTTTTCCAAAGTGGGGAATAAGAAAATACCCACATGAATCAGCCCATTGAAACCGATGCCCTCGTCATCGGCGCAGGTCCGGTAGGCTTGTTTCAAGCCTTTGAGCTGGGCTTGCTGGGTATTTCAAGCCACATCATCGACACCCTGCCCTACGCGGGTGGTCAATGTATGGAGCTATATCCCGACAAGCCGATTTACGACATTCCAGGCACAGTCGCCACCACAGGGCGGCAACTGGTAGCGTCACTTTTAGAGCAACTCAAGCCTTTCAAACCGGCTTTTCACCTGAACCAACAAGTCAACGCCTTGGCGCCGCAGGCGGATGGGCGGTTTTTGGTGGAGACTTCGGCAAATCCATCATCGGCAAACCCATCTTTTTTAACCAAAACCATCTTCATTGCGGCAGGTTTGGGGGCTTTTCAGCCTAAAAAGTTGACCGTCCATGGTTTGGACATCTTTACGGGGACGCAGCTTTTCTACCATCTGGACGCGCAGGCTGACTTTGCCGATAACTTTGTGGGTAAGCAAGTCACCATTGTGGGTAGCGAAGACACCGCCATGGAAGCGGCGATTCAACTCGCTAAATTGCCCTCCAACAACATCACCTTGTTGCACCGCCGTGACGTGTTCAACGCCGCGCCCGACAAATTGGAGGCGATGCGCAGCCTGATCGCATCGGGCAAACTGCAGCTTCGCATTGGACAAATCGCCGGTTTTGAGGAGCAACAGAGTCGATTAACTGCCCTGCAAGTGACGGATGTGGACGGCAAAACCGAGCCCTTGCCCGTTGATATGCTGCTGGTGCTGCAGGGTTTGTCGCCCAAGCTCGGCCCTGTAGCCGAATGGGGCTTGGACATCGAGCGCAAGCAACTCAAAGTCGATACAGAACAATTCCAGACCAACGAGCCAGGCATTTTTGCGGTGGGCGACATCAACACCTACCCTGGCAAAAAGAAGCTGATTTTGTGCGGCTTTCATGAAGCGGCGCTGGCCTCGTTTGCGGCGGCGGCGCTTGTATTCCCAGATACACCCACGCTGTTGCAATACACTACCACCAGCACGCTTTTGCATCAGCGTTTGGGTGTGACACATTCGTAACGTCTGGCGACAACTGCTGGTTGAAGAACGTCATTTCAATCAAGTAGAATCAAATTGAGCATGGGGCGATTCCCCAACTTTCGCCCCCTCAACGTTCGCATTCCTGCGGTCTAACTTTCTCTGATTTCTACATGCCCGTAAATTCCATAGTTACTTCCGCAGTTACTCCCGCAGTCAATTCCGCAGTCAAACAGAAAAAGCAAGCAGCCGAATCTTTTAAAATCAAAAGCGCCCACCTGCAGACGGTCGCGTTGATGATCAAGACGGCGGACTGGTATGCTCTGGCGATTGATCTATCGGCTAAATTTGGTCCCTTGGGCGAAACGCCTGATTTTTTTGAGCGCGATGCGCTGATCCTCGATTTTTCAAACCTAGATGCCAACCTGCCGGTGCAGGATTTCGCACCTTTGTTGAAGGTGCTGAAAGCCTGTCGGCTGGTACCCGTGGCGGTGCGCGGTGCCAATGCCGCTTGGATTGAAGCAGCACGCGCTTGTGGTCTGGTGGAAGCGCAAATGGATACGCCGCGTTCGAGTCCTGCAACTGCTGCGGCAGCGGTGCCAACGCTGACCGAGATTGCTGCACCCGAAGTCGTCATCCAAGAGGTACCGCAAAAAGTGAACCGCGAAAGTGTCCGCGAAGGCACGGGCACGGGCACCATGGTGGTCGACAAGCCGCTGCGTTCAGGGCAAAAAATCTATGCACGCGGTGCCGACTTGGTGATTTTAGCCATGGTCAACCAAGGCGCCGAAGTGGTGGCCGATGGCAATATTCATGTGTATGCGCCCTTGCGCGGCAAGGCGATGGCTGGCGCCAGTGGCAACATCCATGCACGCATTTTTTCGACTTGTTTGGAGCCGGAGTTGATCTCTATCGCCGGTATCTACCGCACCAGCGAAAAGCCACTGGCTGACGACGTGCGCGGCAAGGCGGCACAGGTTCGCTTGAGCAACGATGGGCAGGACAAACTGCTGATTGAAGCGTTAAAAACTTAAAGACTTAACTTAATAACTTCATTTTTATACTTGAAAGACATTTGACTTATGGCAAAAATCATCGTGGTGACTTCCGGCAAAGGTGGCGTTGGTAAAACGACCACCAGCGCCAGCTTTGCAACTGGTTTGGCTCTGCGTGGCCACAAGACGGCGGTGATCGATTTTGACGTCGGCCTGCGTAATCTTGACCTGATCATGGGCTGCGAACGCCGTGTGGTGTATGACCTGATCAACGTGATTCAGGGCGAAGCCAACCTGAACCAGGCGCTGATCAAAGACAAGCAGTGCGATAACTTGTACGTGCTGGCGGCCTCGCAAACCCGCGACAAAGATGCCTTGACGCAAGGTGGCGTTGAAAAAGTGCTGACGGATTTGGCGGCCATGAACTTTGAATACATTGTCTGCGACTCCCCCGCCGGCATTGAAACCGGCGCGATGATGGCGATGTACTTTGCCGACGAAGCGCTGGTGGTGACGAATCCTGAAGTCTCTTCGGTGCGCGACTCAGACCGGATATTGGGCATGTTGTCGAGCAAAACCAAACGTGCGATTGAGGGCAAAGACCCCATCAAAGAACACTTGCTGATCACCCGCTACAACCCGACCCGCGTGAACCAAGGGCAGATGCTGTCGCTGGAGGACATTCAGGACATATTGCGCATCAAGCTGATTGGTGTGATTCCCGAGAGCGAATCGGTGCTGCAAGCCTCGAATCAAGGTGTGCCGGCGGTGCATATCAAGGGCAGCGATGTGTCCGAAGCCTACAAAGACGTGATTGAGCGGTTTTTAGGAGCCGAGAAACCCATGCGATTTACCGAAGCGCCCAAGCAGGGGTTGTTGAGTCGTCTTTTCGGAGGCAAATAAAGTGATGTCATTTCTCTCTTTTTTTATTGGCGAGAAAAAGAAAACCGCCAACGTCGCCAAAGAGCGGCTACAAATCATTTTGGCGCACGAGCGCAGCGGCCGCAATGCTGCCGAGCCCGATTACCTGCCCGACCTGCAACGCGAGTTGATCGCCGTGATTTGCAAGTACGTCAAAATCAACCCAGCCGATATCAAGGTGAATCTGGAGCGCCAGGACAACCTGGAAGTGCTGGAAGTCAAGATCGAGTTGCCTGACTTGCGGTAACTTGGCGCTGGTCTGCAGCAAGGCAGACCATTTGTAACATTTCGAAAATTTCACTATCTACTGATACGTTCCGGCATAAATTAGGGAAAACCATGTCCCTCTAATGCATGAAAGTACATACATTGGTCTAGAGTGTATCAAAGCTGTTGATCGGATTTACCTAAGATAGCTTCCTATCGTTGCACAACCGTCATCGATATAGCACTCTTAACTTAAACCAGGAGATAGACTCATGAAATTGAAAGCTTCCCTAGCCATTGCATTTGGCTTGATGGCCGGTATGGCACACGCTGCCACTGAAATCGTCGTGGCGACTGTGAACAACGGTCACATGATCGAGATGCAAAAACAGACCAAACAC
>JAYWCQ010000126.1:0-5376 GCA_043780435.1 Polaromonas sp. | reverse complement strand
CAAATCTGGAATAGGCGGCTAGCGGCTAAATGATGGTCTGTTCGCCATAGCCTCGCGCCAGCGCAGCAAGTTAACATGCTGTTCACCCGGCTTGATACGTACCACACGTGCAAAGTCGATGGCGACGACGGCGGTGATGTCAACGATGCTGAATTGATCTGCCGCAATATAGTCACTACCTTCAAGGTGTTTATCTAGCATATCGAAAAACTGCTGTATGCGGCTCAACCCGCGTTGCGCCAGTTCTGGAATTTGCGCATAGTCCACAGGCCCAGGCAAAGCGCGGTTCACCATGGCTGGGGCGCTGTTTCGCAATGCTTCGGCAATAGCGAGCAAGCCTTCAAATTCAACCCGCCAATGCCAGCTGGCGATTTCGGCTTTTTCCCATGGCGTCGTGCCTAAGAGCGGAGGCTGCGGGTAGCGTGCTTCTAGGTAGGCGGTAATAGCAGCGTTATCGGTAAAAACGTGCCCATCTTCCGTGCCGTCTTGGATATATAGGGCAGGCACGGTGCATTGCGGGTTGATGGCGCGAAAAGCGTCGCTGAGCTGCTCTTGGGTCCGCAAATCGACTTGCACTGTGGCATGGGCAATGCCTTTTTCAGCCAACAAAATGCGGGCGCGACGAGGGCTGGGGGCAGTGGCGCAGTCGTAGAGGGTAATCACGACTTAGCTCCCACACCGACCTTAGTTTGGAAGTCACTGGCGTCGTGCCGCTCATGCAATTGGCTCTCAGGCTTGCCAACCACGCGGTTCACCATGCGGCCGCGCTGCACGGCAGGGCGTTTGGCAATCTCTTTGGTCCAGCGCTGCACATGGGTGTAGTCTGGCACTTGCAAAAACTCGCCCGCTTCGTATTGCAGCCCCATGGCCAACGCACCATACCAAGCCCACACCGCCATGTCGGCGATGGTGTATTCGTCGCCGGTCAAATAGCGGTTGTCTGCCAAGCGGCGGTCTAGCACGTCCAGTTGGCGTTTGACTTCCATGGCGAAGCGGTTGATCGGGTATTCCATTTTGGTAGGCGCATAGGCGTAAAAATGGCCGAAACCGCCGCCCAAATACGGCGCGCTGCCCATTTGCCAAAACAACCAAGACAGGCATTCCGCCCGTTTTGCGGTGTCCGTGGGCATAAAAGCCCCAAACTTTTCCGCTAAATGCAGCAAAATAGCGCCAGATTCAAACACCCGAAACGGAGTAATACCGGCTGCAACGCCACTGCGATCCATCAGCGCCGGAATCTTTGAGTTGGGGTTCACCGCCACAAACCCGCTGCCGAACTGGTCACCCTCGCTGATGCGAATCAACCACGCGTCATATTCCGCCCCCGTGTGCCCCGCTTCAAGCAACTCCTCAAGCATCACCGTGACTTTCACACCATTCGGCGTCGCCAATGAATACAGCTGAAACGGGTGCTTGCCCACTGGCAGGTCTTTTTCGTGGGTCGCCCCTGCAATAGGCCGGTTGATATTGGCAAACCGGCCACCACTGGCTTGGTCCCAAGTCCAAACGGAAGGGGGTACGTAATCGGTCATGATTTGCCTTTATAGGTATTTTTTACTATGCTTTTTATAGCTGCTTAGGTAATTAATGCAACTGCTACTGCCATTTTTTTATGAAATTTAGTCGTTTAACAGTTTTTTAAAACAGTTTTCGCCCATACTGGCAAATCTGCGACACCTTCAATTAAAACACCTTTCCGGCAAGTGGCAATATACTGTAAACCACAGCTCAGAATATCTTGAGAATTGTATAAAAATACGGCATCTGCCAGCGGTAGCGCTTTGGCAAGATTGGCTAATGTTCTGGGGTAGCGGGATAAGATTTTGTCAGTCGGCACATCGTGCCCGCCTTCACGCACGCGCTGGCTGACACGTTCAACCAGTGTTTCTGGGTTATCGAGGGCGACGACGTAGAGGACGATTTGGTAGCCCGCTTGTTTTGCATGCTCAATCAATGCGATTTTCGAAGCGTGCGAAAAAACAGTTTCACTTGCGAACGAGCACTTTTCCTGTATCAAAGCGCTGCGTCGGCCTTCTGCCCAACTTCGCGCGGTTTCCGTACGTTTAAGCGGGTTTTTGATATGTTTGAGATGCTCACGCTCGTAAATATCGGCATTGATGAATTCAAGTTTTGCATCAATCAACCCCTCAGCCAACAGCGCAAGTTAAAGTGATGATTTGCCCGCACCGTTGGGGCCGGCGAGCAAGTGGAAAATGGGCATCAAAAATATGCGCTAGAAAAAATTTAGTCTGCAAGCGCTTGGTTGGTTCGATTTGAGGTCACGATGGCATGAAATTGCCGTTTCAACGCACCGCTACTGTTGGCGATGCTCATTTTGGCTATATGTGCTTCTAACGAGTCACTACCAGCATGGGTCTCATTGCCAGCAGTATCTTGCTGCAGTGCCTGCTCCGCTTGCAAAATCGTCAACCCGCTGGCTTCCATTTTGCGCCCCAAGGCAGCCCAATACTCAATTTGTCCCGCTGTTGAGCGGCGAAACGTCTGCGCAGACTCCTTAGCCGCGCTAACCAAAGCCGCAGGCAATTTGACAGACAGGTGGCTAGGCGCAACCGGAGGGCTTACAAGTGCTTCAAGCATCACAACTCCTCAATAAATGACAATGGTTGTATTTTATCCAAAAAAGCAAAATGGCGCAAAAAGTCTCTAAAGGCTTCTGATTGAGTCAATCAGAGCCCAAATAGATTTGGCAATAGGTATTTTTTGTACTTAAAAACAGTTATTTTCCTAAAACTTCAGTCATCAAACGCTGCAAATTCTCATGATCACCCCGCAAACTCCCACTTCAGCTTCGCCCCCAGCACAGCATCCGGATACGCCGCTTTGCCACGGCTACCGTTGTAGCGGCCTAGGCCTAGGAAGAGGTCGCCGCGTTCGCGGTCTAGGTAGTGGCGCAGGATGACGCAACCGAAGCGGATGTTGGTTTGCATGTTAAAAAGATGGCTGGTGCTGTGCTTACCATCCTCTTCAGCCAGCACACGAAGCCAAAATGGCATGATTTGCATGTAGCCACGCGCTCCTACCCAGCTGATGGCGTATTTGCGGAAATTGCTTTCTACTTGGATCAAACCCAGCACCAAAGCCGTGTCCAGCCCCGCACGCTTGCTTTCGTACCAGACGGTTTGCAGAAACTCTTTGCGGGTTTGAAAGTCGCGTTTTTTAGGTTTCAAACGGTCACTCATCTCACTCAACCAACGCAGGTATTTGAGGTACGACTCCGTATCTTTGAACTCAGGAATCGGCGGCGCTGAACTATGAACGGCAGCCCGCAAAGCGATGCGAACCGAGTCCATCATCGGCTCTTCAAGCTGCGCACCGGCCCGAGATTGCTCTGAAAATAATAGCGATATAGGAAATAAATACGCTGGCTGTAGTGCTTTTAACAGCAATTTTCGCCTGCTTATTTTACTTACTTTATTAAAATCAACGCAATCGTCGTTCAAACTCACACCTTCAGTTTTGACATGACGTGTGCAAACACCTCACCCACCGCCACCTTGGTCGCTTCCGCATCGCGGCGGTGCTGGTATTCGACTAGGCCTTCTTTGAGGCTCTTGTCGCCGATGGTGACACGGTGCGGCACGCCAATGAGTTCCCACTCGGCAAACATGATGCCTGGGCGCTCGCCACGGTCGTCCAACATCACGTCCACACCAGCAGCCAGCAACTCGGCGTAGAGCTTTTCGCCAGCGGCTTTGACGTCTGGGCTGCGGTCTGGGCCGACCATGCAGATAATGACGGTGAATGGCGCAATCGCGTCTGGCCAGATGATGCCTTTGGCGTCGTGGTTTTGCTCAATGGCGGCTGCCGGCAGGCGGGTGATGCCGATGCCGTAGCAGCCCATTTCTAGGAACTGCGGCTTGCCGTTGTTGTCCAAAAACGTGGCGTTCATGGCTTTGCTGTATTTGGTGCCTAGGTAGAAAACGTGGCCGATTTCGATGCCACGCTCAATCGCCAAGACGCCTTTGCCATCTGGCGAGGCGTCGCCGGCGACGACGTTGCGCAGGTCGGCGACGATTTCGGGCATTGGCAAGTCACGCCCCCAGTTCACACCCGTCATGTGGAAATCGGGTTCGTTCGCGCCGCAAATCCAATCCGTCATGACGGCCACTTCGCGGTCAACGACGAGTTTGACGGGCAGTTTCATGTCTGAATCTTTGAATATCGGCCCTAAATAACCGGGTTGGCAACCAAAGTGCGCTTCGATTTCGGGCACGGTAGCAAAGCGGAAATCGGTCAAACCAGCCAGTTTGCCGACTTTGACTTCGTTCATGTCGTGGTCACCACGCAGGAGCAAAAGCCAGACTTGGGTTTTGACAACATTGCCTTTGTCATCCTTTTGATCCGTCGCCAAAACGAGGGATTTGGCTGTGTTTTGCAGCGGCAAACCGAGCAACTCTGCCACGTCCGCACAGGTGGATTTGCCCGGTGTGGCGGTTTTCGTCATGGCTTGCGTGCCGACTTTGCCAGTTGAGACCGGCGCAGCCGCCTCGGCTTTTTCCATGTTGGCGGCGTAGTCGCTGCCGGTGCTGTAGACGATGGCGTCTTCACCCGTGGCGGCGATGACCTGGAATTCTTCGCTCAAATCGCCACCAATCGCGCCGCTGTCGGCCGCCACCGCGCGGTAGGTCAGGCCAAAGCGGTCGAAAATCTTGCGGTAGGCACCTGCCATGACCTGGTAGCTGGCTTTGGCGCTGTCCATGTCGCGGTCAAAGCTGTAGGCGTCTTTCATGGTGAATTCGCGCCCGCGCATCAGGCCAAAACGCGGGCGGCGCTCGTCGCGGACTTTGGTCTGAATCTGGTACAGGTTTTTGGGAAGCTGCTTGTAGCTCTTGATTTCCTGGCGCGCGATATCGGTCACCACCTCTTCGCTGGTGGGCTGCACCACGTAGTCGCGCTCGTGCCGGTCCTTGATGCGCAGCAGCTCCGGGCCCATGGCCTCAAAGCGACCGGTTTCTTGCCAGAGTTCAGCGGGCTGAATCACCGGCATGGCCACCTCCACGGCGCCGGCGCGGTTCATCTCCTCACGCACGATGGCTTCGACCTTGCGGATCACGCGCAGGCCCATGGGCATGTAGCTGTAAATGCCGGCGCCCAGCTTCTTGATCATCCCTGCGCGCATCATCAGTTTGTGGCTCACCACTTCGGCATCTGCCGGCGCTTCTTTGAGGGTGGAGATAAGGAATTGGGAGGCTTTCATGGCGCTGCTTGGAGGTTCTTCAAAGGCTGTAGAAGACTTCGCTGCTTGATGCACCCCAGTTGCTGTGCATAATGAACGAAGTTTAAGAATTGGGGTTTGATTATGCTTGACCGGGACGGCTTTCGCCCCAATGTCGGCATCATCCTGCTCAACCAGAA
>JAYWCQ010000125.1:0-22562 GCA_043780435.1 Polaromonas sp. | reverse complement strand
ATTTCAGCCATCGCTGTGTTGGTACCCGCCAAGCGGGCATAGACCTGACCCGAATTCAACATCGGGCGAAAAATACGTACTGGCATATCAATACTCCTATAAAATTGTTAAAAAAATTAGTCTTTTCGGTTTCTGGTGTAGCAAACTTCCCAGTTGGACAACACCAATGCACCGTCAATGTCGAGGTTTTCGACTTCAAACGTCACGTTGTTTTCTTTGTACTCAAGCGACTGCACCACGCCATGCAGCGTGGCAAAGCAAGATCGCACCGCCCGTGTGGCGGCGACATGCAGCAAGTCCACGTCATCGTCTGCACCCTGCACCCGCGACACACACGCCACGCTGAAGTTAAAGATTCGCTTTTCAGAGAACCCCGATTTCAGCGTGCCGGTTTGCGACTGCAGCGCGTCCGATTGCTCTTTGATGACCAGCACCCGCTGACCCACAGCCAGGCTGGAAGCCTCGCGCGGGTTGACGACGAGGGGCAACTGAAACAAATCTGGCGCATCTCGCAAAGCCGTTTTCACAGCCTCACGGATGAGCCAACGGGCGCTGTGGCCTTGGGTGGCGGGGTTGGGGTTCAGCATGTGGCATCCTTGCGGCTCAACAGCACAACACTGTCTTTGCCATCGTTCACGCGCTTGGGCTCACTGCGCACATGCCACGTGTCAGCACCATCCATCAGCACATCGTCTTTTTTAAGGACAACCACACCGGTTTGGTACATCAACTGGTATTGAGCCGTGACTGAAAAACTTTGCATAGCCTCTTCATCTGCAACCGAGAAAATGGCCTTGAAAGCCACCCGCTCAGCCGTGGCCGACCACTTCACGAATTCACGCGCGAAGTCGTCCCCGTAGAACACTGCAAAGTCGTCGTCACCTAATGGCATGAGTGGTGCGGCTTATTCAGTCTTCAGCGCTGCAGCAGCGTCAGCAGCAGCTTTATCAGCTGCTTCTTTGTCTGCCAACTCTTTGGCTTCGGTTTCAGCGGTTGCTTTGGCTTCGGCTGCGCTTGGTTTTTTCTCAACTGCGACGCCTGCTACGGCTGCGCCAAGTTGAACAAGCCACTCAGCATCCGATTTGTTGACATCGAGCGTATTGCCCTCTGCATAGTCTTTGCCGTTGTGCTTGATGTTGGAAAGTGCCGTGATTTTTGGCATGGTTCACCTCTTAAAGTAATAAAAAAAGCACCCGAAGGTGCTGTGAAAATTGACCGCTAAACGTTTTTTAGACGATTAAGGGGCAACTGCGTTTTGAATCAGGTAGCCGCCGTTCGCGCCCACCAAGTACGGGGCGCGGGCGTCGGTGTAGGGCACAATCCAGCTGTTGCGGTTGCGGTCGTCGTAGCCTTCTTCAGCCATTGGGCGGCCTGTGAGCTGGTAGGTGTAGCCGTAGGACTGGCTGCCCATTTCCTGCATGGACTTGGGTGCGACGTAGGCCATGATGGCGTCGTTACCCCACACGTCTGCAAAGCCGGTCGCACCGTTGTAGATGGCTGCGCCTTCGACGATGGTGGCGATTTCAAACAAAGCCTGCAACTGCGCGATGGTGACCGGTGTTTTGTCGGTCGCATTGCCCAACTTACCCAACACCAACGGGTGAACACGCAAAGCGCTCAACACCGTAGGGCCCAACTCCAACACGTTCGGGCGCTTGCCGATTTTCTTGCGGATGGCTTCTTTGGCGGCTTCAAGGATGACAAACGGGTTTGATGCGGCGTTGGTCCACAAGTCGGTACCAGACAAGGTGGTTTTGTTCGCAGCGGCGTAGTTGGCCAAGTTGCGCGCCAAGGCGGCAGCTTCGTTTTCACGCTCAAGCGCCATCAAATCCTGCACTTTGCGCACGTACATGGAGATCAAGTCCAAGCCCGGCACAGCGGCGGCTTCTTCTTGGATTTCCATTGGTACAACAGCTTCCAAACGGAAGTCAGCTAGCGAGAATTTGTCGCTGCCATACGCGAAGCTCACGCGCTTGGTGGATGCACCCGGGGCGCGCTTGCTTTCGATGATGTCGAATTGCTCTTTGCCGAAAACCATGATCGTGCCGGCACGCTGGCCAACAGGAACAAGGGGGAACAGCACATTGGCAACGGCAGCTTCAGGGCTTTCGTAGCCACGCGCGACAGCGGTGACAAGTGGGTCAACCACACGGGCTTGGGAGGGGGTCATTTGAGGCATTTGTAATACTCCAGTAATTAAAGAGATTGAGGGGTTTGGGTATGTTGGTGCGTGGCTTAGTTGCCAGCGCCCACAGCCAAGAAGACTTCGACGATTTGGCCAGCACCTGTAGAAGCCTGCATAGAGCGGCCAACAGCTTTGTTGGCAGTCACCCAGGCGACGACGCGGCCAGTGGCATCAACCATCAACGGCACGTCTTTGGCAAAGGCAGCGCCGGATTCAGCTTCGCCCGTGCCGGTAGTGTCCACAGGCACCAAGTCGCCCGCAGCGGCAGCGCTGGAGCGGGTGACACCAATGGCAGCAGCACCTGCCGCAGGGTAAGCGCCGGCTTGGGTGACAAATCGGCAAGAAGCCAAAGCGCCAGCGGCAGCGATGGTGAGGGTTAGGGTAGAAATGTTCATAGGGTTTTCCTAAAAATGAAGGGTGGATGTTTAAACAGCGAAACCAAGCGCTTTGCAGGCGTCAATCACACTGACGCTGTGCTGCTTGGCGTAGGCGGTAGCTTCAACAGCCATTTCAGCCTTTGTTTTGCCAGCATCAGACGGTGCAGCCGCATGCGGCAAGGCTTTGGGTGCATCGGCTGCATGTGCAGCAGCAGCAGCGGTGATAGAGGCGCGGTGCGCAGCGTTCACAGCCAAAGCGGCTTCTGCCGGTGTGGTTTTGCCATCAAAAGCAAGGGTTTCAACCAATGCTTCATGCCCAGGCAATGCGGTTGCGCGCACGCCTGAGATACGCGCCGCTTCAGCGGTAGCACCGGCAACGGTTGCAGCAGCCACAGCGGCGGCGGTTTCAGTTTCGATTTGAGCAAACAACGCGGGGTCTTGCTCCTTCAGTTCTTTCATATCCATAGTGGATCCTTTTGAGTTAATAACGGGAGTGAGCGACACCGGCTCGGTTGAAATAGCGGCTTGCACCGCTGGGATCGTCAAAGCCTGCGCACCGGCAGGTTTTGACGTTTGGCCACCCATTGCAAACTTGGCCTTGCGGCGGGTTGCAAACTGGCTCGGGTTGCTTGCCAGCATGTCAACCATGGCATCAACGGTGCTGAAACCGTCAACCAAACCACGATCAATCGCCTGCTGGCCGATGAACACGCGGCCATCGGCCATGTGGTCTAAAACTTGTTCGATGCTTGCGCCACGGTTGGCCGCCACGGCACTGACAAAAACGCCGTACATGTGATCTAACTGCCCTTCGACATAGGCGCGGTCTTCTTTGTTGAGCGGCTTGTCTGGGCTGCCCACGCGCTTGTATTTGCCGGCGGTGATTTCTTCCACCACAGGGCCGCCTTCGCGGGCAGGCTGGTAGGTGCGGCGCTGCACCACACCGATGCTGCCCACATTGACCATGGGACTGGTGATGTACACCGCGTTGCAGGCCGAACCTATCCAATACGCGCCGCTGCACATGCTGGCATCAGACACCGCCACCACCGGCTTGATTTTGGCGGCGCTGCGCACCACGTCGGCAAACTCAGGCGTACCAAAGACGCTGCCACCAGGTGAATCAATCGCCAGGATGATGGACTTGACAGCGTTGTCGTTCAACATGCCTTGAATTTGCGTACCCAGCATTTGGGTGGAGGCACCGCCGCTGATCTCGGTGAACAAGTTGGCTTTGGGTGCCAACACGCCTTCAATCGCCAACACAGCCACGCCGCCTTCACGCACGGTGTACTTTTTTTGCTCATTTGCCAGTGGGCGGCCTAGGCGGGCTTCAACAGCCGCAATATCAATCTTTGGGCCATTCAGGTGCGCGTTAAAAATGCCTTGAATGACCAATAAATCTTTAGCCTCTAGCGCCCATGCACCATTGACAATATCTGTTAATTTCATTGCGTACCTTCTGGTTTGCTTGTTGGGTCTGCAGGCTTTGCGCCACTTTGCGGTGCAGCCGCGCCGGCTTTGGGCACAGGCAGCATGTCGGCTTCTAGCAACTGGGTGTGCTCACGGCGCATTTGTGGGAAATCGGTATCGAAATCAGTCCCGAACAACTCCCACACAGCCCGCTCGCGCGTCATCAACCGCGCGTCAATGGCTGATGTGTAGGCTGCCACCTCATCTTTGGGGTTGATGCTGCCCATGCTGTCGCCATGCCAAGCGGCGCGGGTGTAGGCCCAACGCACGAGAGGGTCAGTAAAGAAGCCAGGGGCAGCAATGCGGCCAGAGGCCACCGCTTCAGAGAGCCATGTTTCATAGACGGGCTGACAAAATGAGCGCGCCAACCAGGTGCGCACGTTGCGGAAATACACCCAAGCGTCTAACAACGCGGCTTTGGATGCGGAATACGAGGCGTTGAACTGCTTGGACAGCAGCTCTTGCGGAATACCCAGCGCCATGCCCACTTCGCGCAGCATGGAGGTGATGAAGGCGTCTAAGTTCGGATTCGGGCGGGCGGGGTTGGCAGTGGTGGCCTTTTCGCCAGCCATCAAACCGACTACAGCGCCTTGGCCTAGCTTGATGTCATCACCCACGGTGTCGGCACCCTCAGCGCCCGTAAAAATAGGTGCCGGGTTGCCGTTGGGTGCGCCTTCGATAAACACGGTGAAAAACGCGCTGATGACGGCGGCTTCTACCTCAGCATCACTCAGCCGCTTGAGCTGCTTGATCAAATTCGTGATGGGCGCCAAGTAAGGTATGCCGCGCGGCTGGTCTGGGCGCAGTTTGCGCAAGTGGTGCAGGATGCGACGGCGACCGCTTGCGCCGACGAAATCGACAAAATTGCCTTTGTGCAAATTGCCATTTGTCAACGCCTGATAGGTTGCGCCTGGGTGTTGGTCATACACAAAGCAGGCCAAAGGGCGACCATTGGGGTCGAACTTAATGCCACCAGACACCCCACCCGCGCCGTCGGTTTTGCCAAACTCATTGCCGACACGGTCAGCCTCAATCACCTGTAGTCTAAGCTTGTAAGGTTGTGATGATGTGGGCTGACCGTTTGGCAAATTGGTGAAGCAATCGCCGCTCTCTAGCGTGCTTCTCAAAACCAGCGCTTGCTGTTCGTAAAAATTGAGGGTGTTGCAAATGTCAGATTCGGCACTGTCTGACCACAGGCTAAATTCGGCCTGCGTGGTTTTTTTCCACGCGGCGGCTTGCGCCTCTGTCCAACCCAAAATGTCACGATTCGGCTGGCAGCTCAGCGCCAAGCCGGTGCCCACCACGCGGTCAACATTGGTGTTGATGGCACCCACCGCAATCGGGCTGGTGCGTGCCAGCTCACGGCTTTGGCCGCGCTGGGTGGGTAAAAAGCGCAAAGTGTCGGACTTGGCATCACGGGCACGCGAAAACCAACGGCGACCCGCAGAGGGTGAACCACCGGAACTGGAGTCACCGGAATCCATGGACGCTGAAGCGCCGGTTTCGCGTAAATCACCCAAGGCTGAGGCTGCACCCTCAAACGCCTGCAGCTGCAAACGCGCCTGGGTGCGCTGCGCCGCCCACACAGGGGCCACCGCTTGCACTGCGCGGTCGATAAGGTTGAGTTGCATGTTTTTAAATGTTTATGTTTTCAGCAAGTGCGGAAATAGCGCACCCGGCGCGTGCCGGCGGCTGCCGCTTGCAAAGGCGCGATTTGCGCCTCCAAGATGTCGATTTGCTTGCGGATCTGCTCCAGATCCGCCATCCGGTTACGCCGCGCATGGCCGGCGCTGCCGATTTGGTACTCTTGCGACTTCAAAGCTTTGCTCTCAGCCGCGCGGTATTCGTCACGTCGAACGATCAGTTCTGCCAAAGTGCTCATTGCTTACCGCCCTAAAATTGCCGCAGCAGCAGCGTTGAATTCGTTTTTGAAGTTGTCTTCAGCGGTTTTTTGCACCACGGCAGTGAAGTCCAGGCGTTGGCGGTAAACGGGTGCTTTGCTGGTGAAGGTGAACAGTTTTTTCAACGTGCCACCGTCACGCTGGAAAATACCGCGCGATTTACCCACCGAGCGCACAAACACGCCAGCACCAAACGCGCCGCGCTTGTCGATGACCTTTTTGCCTTTGGCATTGAGCTTGAATGTCGTTTTGCCACCCGAGCCACCCAGCGCAGCCATCAAACTCTTGGTGGCGGGGCCGCTGACGTTGCCATAAGCGTCCAACTTGGCGTCACGCGCCGGAATAGCAAACTCACCCGCGCCCAAAAACCCGCTGTAGCGCAGCCAAGTTTCAAAACCTTTGTTTTTGCGATTGCCACCGGCCACCTCAGGAAACAAGAAATTCTCAGGCACCACCCCGCGCCCTGCCGTGTTTTTCACCATCACCCGCGCACTGAGTGTGTCTTTGGTGGCTGGCTGCACAAACAGGCTGTTGATAGCGTAAGGCGTCGGGTTGGTAAACACGCGGCGCATTTCATTTGGCAAATCCACCTTCTGCGCCCGCTGCGCACAGCGCGTCAACGCCACAGCCGCCGCATAAGGAATCACCCGCGCAGGAATACCCTTCACCTCGGCAATCATCTGAGCGATAGAGCCCGAACTGCGGATGGTGAACATGGGGTTGTGTGTGTAGTTTTATTGCACCAACAAAAAAGCCCAGCCTGCATAGTGCAAACTGGGCTTTTCCGGTTGATTTTTGGTGCTTTTTACATGATTGTTTGGGTTAGCGGAATTCTGAGACGTACTTAATATGGGCTCAAATATAGACGATTTGTCTCATACTTTCCACCACTAAAGTGTCTCCATTTTTTGCGACACTTTAGTTGTTGACTTCGATTAACTTAATGTGTTATTGAAGCAGTTAATAATTAACCCGCTCAATCCTCCTGCAAATCCACCGCCGCAGCCAACCCCAATGGCCGGCTGGTTTGGTAGGCCATGATCTCGCGGCTGGCGGCGTGGACGCGGCGGGTGAAGCTGTCTATCAGTCTGTACCAATGGCTGCGGCTGACGCCCAGTTTGCTGGCGTGGACTTTGATATTTTTGTTGGCCTGGTGCAAATAGTGGTATTCAAACGCGAAGCGGTCCAGCGCTTGCGGCTGGCCGATGACGGCGAGGTGAAAGGCGGCGAGTTCGGCACCACAGGCCGCATCGGGCCCACCGGGGATGCCGGGGCGGCTTGCGCCGCTGAGTTTGCCTAAAATCGTTCCCGCCACCGGCGCGGGGCCGTAGTAGCGGCGGGTGTGGCACCACGCGACCCACTGGTTGCACAACGCCTTCAAACGGGCGTTTTCTTGTTTGTTGTCTCCCCCACCCAGTTCTAAATCTTCGGCGTCTTCTTGCGCGGTACGCAGCTTGGCAGGACGCGCAAATCGGATGGTTTTGTTTGAGTGGTTGTCTAACGTGGCAGCTGTCATGCGTTGATTCCTTGGCTATAAGTTCGTCGTACCGTGCCGCGAGCTGGTGTAGCTGGTGCGGATGGCAAAACGGGTGATAGCGCTGGAGGAGGGACAGCGGCTGGAGCTTGTATTGTAGCGGTGTTTTTAGTGGCGGTACCGGCTTTATTTTCGCTATTGTTTTCATAGCTGCTTGGGCTTGCATCTTGCCGGCTAGGGTCTGTTTTTGCCGTGTTTTCTGGTTCTGGTACCGATGTTGGTACCGGCGTTGGCAAATTGGACAATGGCGCACTAAAAAGGTCTTCACTGCGCCCTTTTGGTATCAACTTATCGCGTAGACGCTGCCAGTCCAGCGCGCTCCATTTGTGCAGGCCAAGTTTGAAGGCGATGGCGAGGTTATACACCGACAAATCGAGCACTTCGTTTTTAACGTGCTGCGGCTTCTCCCACACCTCGACCACTTGGCCACCGCGCATTTTTCTGATTTTGCGCTCAGCCAGCAGCTGCTCATACCAAACATCATCCAAACCTTTGTGAAAATGCAGCGCACCGGGGCCGGCGGGTAGCTCGATGCGGTTAAAAATCCAGTCTTTCGCCACGTCCGTGCCCACAATCCACAGTTCTGCACCATCCAGCAGGTGTTTACCACCCCACTCAATGTCTTGCTTGCTGGGTTTGGCGCTGATGATCGGGCGGTTTGGCCGGCTGGCACCCTTCAAAATGGCGCAACCACTGGCGCGGCGGGTGGCACCGTAGTTGTAAACGTCTTGCGTGTTGGAGCCACCCGAGTCGTTGCCATAGGCTGAAATGGGGATGACCACGCCACTGGCATGCTGAAACGGCGTGCGACGGATCACATCCAAGCGCTGCCAAACACTGCCCACCTCATCGGGTGGTCGGGCTGGGCTGCCATCTAAAACGATGTGGTCAACGATCCAATGCTCCATGCCCGGGCCCCACGCCTCGATTTGCACCTCTAGCCGGTCAATCTGCGTGTCCACCGCCATGGTGACGACCAGCGCAGGGTCGGGAATCGTGCGCGGTGGGTAGTCTTCGGCGCGGGCTTTCAGAGCGTCCACGGTGGTGACGCCCTTGCTGTGGTCATACACCAGCGCCAAGCGGGTGTTGTAGAAGGCCTGCATCTTGGTGGGGTCACCATGGCGCAGCGCCTCCTCAGCCGCGTCGTGCAGGCGTGCCAGCTCTAGCCAGCTCGTCCACCCAAGTGGTGCATACAACTGGCTGAGGGTGAAGCTGATCGTGCCGTCGCGGCTGGTCGACGTGGCGCGCCAGCGGCCTTTGGCCAACATGGCGGTTTTCTCGAATTCATCAATCAACGCGCCGCAATCAGGGCCGCTACAAAGCATTTTTGCCCAGGTCAACTCCTCATTGGTGCGCATGTTGGCAAAATCTAAGGTCTGCTCGTGCCCGCAGTGGGGACAGCCGACAAAGTAGTAGCGCTGGTCGCCCTTTTCAAACAACTCCAGTATCTTGCTGATACCCCGTGGCCGCTTGGGGGAGCTGGAGTAGTACCACTTGCGGTTGCGCCCGTAGGTGGAGCCCCGATTCTCGAAAATCTCCACCGGGTCGCCCTGCCCCTGCAAATCGGTTTCCCAGTCGTCGATTTCATCCCCATAGCCGTAGCGCGCCGGAATCTCTGCCAAATTGGCCGCGCTGCCAGCCGTGGCAATGTATAGCGTGCCACCCCTGAACTCTTTGGTGCTGTCGGTGTTTTTGCCGTCGCGAGTTCTGGCTTTTGCAAACAAATTCACAACTCTAGGCGTAACTTTTATGGTTTTATTGATACGCGCACTAAGCCGCGAAGCCAAATCACCAGAAGGCATCAAAGCCAAAATGTTGCCAGGTGCCAAGTCAACCGATGCCATCATCCAATTAAGCGAGCTTTGCGTCTTCATCAACTGCGAGGCAACCATACAAACTACTCGATTAGTTGGATGTGCAGGGCTAAGAACATGCATCACCTCTTCTGCAAACGGCGTGCGGTCAATGTTGTACTTCCCACCCTCAGCGTTGCCCTCAGTTGGGATATAAGCATTCTCCCGCGACCAGTCATCCACCCACAATTCAGGGTCGGGCATCAGGCCAGCATGAAATGACTGGCGGTAGGAGGCGTGGCCGTTGGCTAGCATTTAGGCGGCTTTTTCCCTTTTGATGGAGAAAGCGTCAAACAACGAACTCAACGTAGGTGGCAGCTTCGCCCAAGCGCAGTAAAAATTCTCTTCAAACTCTTCGCCCATGAAGGTGTAGAAGCCGCGAAAATCTCCATCTTCATAAAATCGAGCATAAGCAAGGTGATAACCATCGCACTGGTTATACAAAATACATTCACCATCGGAATCAACCTTGATTGGCTTTTTAGTTACTGGATAAAAAACAATATCAAATTTCAGTTCTTGCAATTTTTCAGCTGTCATAAAGTTACCTTTTCTTTTTTTCAATGAAACGACTGGCGGTAGGAGGCGTGGCCGTTGGCTAGCATTTATTGGCCACGACCTCGCGCGATCAAGATCAAGCCATACAAATCTGACAGGTTTTTGATGGGTTTTACTTTGCCGTCATAGCCGGCGGGGTATTTTTTAGTACCCATGCCGTTCTCAAAGGCATACCATTGCATCCACGGCTCAAATGTGGTGTCGCCCAAGCGTGCAGATAATGCAACAGTGTAGGCATCAAACAGCCGCCAAGTTGTTTCAAACAAAGAGGTCTCTACCAAGCCGCCAAAAGCTGGCCTCATGCCATCAAACAAAGCATACAAACTGATTTGCATTTTTTGCCACTCATCCAACAGGATCAATGCTTGTTTTTTATCTGGATATTTCATAAAACAACCTCTTCTCTCTTCACACAATCCGCCAACACCTGCCGAATCCCCTCGCGCAGCATGCGCTCTAGCTCGAAGGGGTCGGTGATGGGTGCTAAAAGCGGGGAAATTTTGGTACAAAAGCCCATGATGCTGTCGCGGATCACACGCGCTTCGGTGTAGGCGGCGCGGTCTACGTCGGACTTCAGGACGGTCATACCCTCGGTTTCTAGTCGCACCAGCTGCGCGGTCTTGGCCAGCTCGCGTTCACGCAGGGAGCGGGCGATTTTGAAATTCTTGTCGTGGTCTTCGGTGTAGATGGTGTCGTGGTCGATCTCGGCAGCATCGTCGAAGGTTTGGGACATGGGAATTCCCATATCGGGCGGCTCGGTGGCGGCGGGCTCGGTGCGGGATTTCAAACGGGTTTCAGCGGCGATGCTCTGCCCAAGATCACTTGTGTCGGAAATCTGCTGTTTGACGGTTTCAACGCACCACGCGCCATCGGGCTCGGGTTTGATGCGGCCGGCGCTTTTCAATTGCGACACATACGCCCCCGTGAACCCCAGCGCCAACGCCAGCGCTTTTTGATTCGGTGCGTAAGTCAGCGCGGCAGCGGCTTCGCCAGCGGCGAGTGCACCTTCAAGTTCAGCGCTTGAGAGCAAATCAGCCATCAATTAACCCCCAAAGGGCGATTAAGTGGATTAAGTGCCATTGCAGAGTTAACATGCTTTGGAAATCCTCCCACAAATTCCAACTCGGGGGTCGAATTACCCGCCTGTCGCAGGGCCGTGGAAGTACCTACTGGGGGTGCATACAGCATCGGGTAAACCCCCAACACCCACGCGCGAGCGGTCACGCACAGCACAGCCGCGCGCCTGGTCGCTTGATCTTGAATTGAATAGTTTGATTGACGCTTACATGATGCAAGCCCGCGCGCTGACATGGTGACACCCTCTACACAAAGGCCAACGGCCACCGCGTCACTGATCAACAATGAACACTAGACCATAGACGCGAGTGAGGGACTGCAGCTACTAGCCGCGATTGTATAACACATCACCACCGACAGCACACAGCCACCATGCACCCATGCACCACCACCCCCGCATCATGCACCCCAGCTGCAGCGCCTGGACAATGGCACCCCATGCAACCCAGCACCACCCGCGCATGATGTACCGCACATCAATCCGCTATACATACAATAGCAACTTAAGCAATCAATACACCGGCTATAACCATAAATGACAATTAAAACCAACAAATAAGCAATTTATTTGCAAAACCTAGGGTTTATCCTAATAAAATACTTGTAATTATCCGTGATTCTCGTATATAATTAAATCACTGCAAAACGCAGTCAACCCTTCAGGCGGTTTATAGCCTGGTAGAAAGCAACCAACATGATCTTATTGATTCTCACCCTCTGCACCATAGCCGGCACAGTAGCCGCGCAACCCGTGATCTGCATCAAGCGTGCTATTGAAACCATGCGGGGTGCAGTATGAATACAACAGCCACCCAAACAGCAGCAACAAAAATATATTTAAGCTGCGCAGATACTGCGAAACTAATTCGAAGCGCATTAAAAGAAGCTTTCCCAGGTATTAAATTTTCAGTACGTAGCCACACCTATTCTGGCGGTTCATCAATCAATGTGAGCTGGACTGATGGCCCAAACAACGCCCAGGTTGAATACATCGCCGACAGCTTTTCAGGCTCTTATTTTGATGGCTCGATTGATTACAAAGGCTCGGTCTACCACTTGACCGCTGACGGTAAACAGGTATCTATGGGTACTGACTTTGTTTTTTGCAATCGCAACTACACCGACGCCACCACACAGCGCGCCATTGATTCAATCAAGCGTCACTATGCCGGCAATCTCAAAGACTACGCCGGCCCAGCTGTGACTATTGAAGAATTCAATAAAGGCGGCTTGCGCAGCGCCTACATTGACTCACACCACTATAACTATTCAATCAGCGATCTAATCAACCAAACCCGCGCCAAAGCATCCGACCGCCTGAAAATCTGCAAAAGCAAAACCGCTAATTATTATTTTGTAAGCCATGATGACGGCTACTCACAAAGCTGTAGAACACACCATGAAAGTGAAAATACTTAAAAACTAGGGTTTATCCTCATAAAATAACTTGACTTTATCCGAGAATCACGTATATAATTAAACCACTGCAAAACGCAGTAACACCATAGGCCGGTGAATAGGCTCAATAGAACAAAATCATGAACACCAAATACCACCAAACCGAAGGCTTCAAATTTCCTGCAGCGGGCTTAATTGGCCTTGATGCGGGCACCAAGGCTAGCGTAAGCAAGTTTTTACGCGCCAGGGAGCGGGAACTCAACACCATTGAAACCAACGTTATCACTTGCCAAGGCGGCCCTTTCAATGGTCAACAAATAGAACTTGAAGCAATAACAGGCATGGCCGGCAATAATCGCAGCGCTGAATTTTGCATTGGCGCATGGCGTGGCTTCTACCTGGGCGAATTTTGGACTTCAACCCTCGAAGCCAACGCACCCGCACCCGAAGCCATGGCCGCACCACTACCCCGCCCGCAAATTGCTTGCGATTTGCCAGCTAAGGGATTCGATCAACTGCGTGATTTATTGGGCGAAATGTCAATCAACCCGTTAGAGCGGGAAACCACCATTAAAACCCGCTACAAAACAGCATGTTTTAAATACAGCAGAACCGATGATTTTGGAAATCACATACTAGAATTTTCCCCCGTGGGCGCGTACCGTTTGGAATTAATAGGGCCAATCAACACCCAGCGCAGCAAAAAAGTCGCGGCCGTCATTGCCTACAAAATCACCCGCTCGGCATCATTTCAGCAGGGCGCGATGGCGATGGATGATTTCGGCGATCTATTCATAACCCAGCCACGCCAAAACGAACGCGAGGAAATGACAGAAAAACGGCAATTCACCACCTACAAACTAGGCCGCACCAACTACACCATACCCGCGACCATTGAAGCCGTCGAACGCTTAGCCGCTAAAATTTTGAAGGTCAAAAAATTCTGCAGTGACAAAATGATTAGCTTAGGCGGCCAGCCACGGCCAGCAGCTGCAACCCAGCCAGCCGCACAAGTTGCACCCATGGCAACAACGCCAGCAGCGCTGCCCGTGCAGCCCGTGGCCATCGTGATCAACACCCCGCCAGCCCTCCTGCCTAAAATTGAAGCGCCGGCAACACTGGCAAATCTTGATCTTGATGAAATACGCCTAGACGTAGCAGCAGCAACCCGCCGAGGCATCGTGTACGCATCCGAAGGCCGGACAATGCTGAGCATCATAAACAACAGAGAAATAATCACGGCCAGCAACCTAGTAGCCACCACACCCAAAAACGAACAACCCGCCAAGCCTTTGGCACCACCACCAACCACCACATGCAACCCCGAGGCCGCGCGGCTCAGGGCTAAGGCCACCGTTTGCAGACGAGCCAACCGCCCAGCCTGGGCAAAAATACTGGAGGACAAGGCCGACGCCTTGGAGCGCATGGATCCACCCGAGCCACCGCCAGGCATCAAACCCAAGCCGGCGCAGGGTTGCCAGCGTGACAGACCGCGCAAACTTAGACCGCAGCGCCCACGTAAAACCGCGTGCATTCTCCTTGCTAAAATCCGTCACCCCGCTAGGCAAAAATATGGTTAACCCTTCAGGCAAAATTTGAGACCACCCCTAGCTGAAAGGCTAGTTTAAAACACCCATGAACAGCCAGACATAAAAACCGTCAACCCTTTAGTCCTAATTTTATAAACCGATTCAAGATCAACCGAGAGACCAAACCCATGCCACGCCCACAATTTGAACCACGCCACCCACCCGCAACACCCCAGCAAATCAAAGCAAAGCGAGGTGATCTATCCATGCCAGCAGCGGCCAAGCTTTGCAGCGTCAGCGCTGCGTCATGGGAAGCATGGGAAGCCGGTCGATACCGCATGCCAGCACCCGTTTGGCGGTTGTTCAACATCCTATTGGCCAACCCTGAGCTGCAGGAAGAGGATTAAACCCAGCCAGCCAAGGCATGAAAGCGCCGGCGTTAGCGCCAGCATCAAAGAAAATAACACCACGCGAACCCTAGCATTCTCCTTGCTAAATTTCAGCCCACAGCCGCATGAGTGCGCGTAAAAACGCTCGTATTCTCCTTACTAAATTTTTGGTCAAAAAAGTGGTCAACCCTTTAGCCAAAAATTGGTCAACCCATCAGGCAAAAATTTAACGCGTGAAAATTCGCGTGTATTCTCCTTGCTAATTTTCTAGCTGGTTTTTTCGCGCAGCTCGCGCCGCATCAATCCGCTTCGCCCAAACCTTGACATTTTCATGCGCATCGGCTGCACCCTCGGCACCAAAGCGCCGGTCAAGCGCGGCCTTGTAATCCGTGGTGATATTTTGGGCTTTGCGGCTTTCAAAGAAAACTTGCAGGTGCGCAAAATGCCGCTCTGCGCATGGCTGGCAGGCATCGTTGAAGCTGTGAACCGCTGCATTTTTTTCAGCCTCGGCGCAAGTTTTGCAAATCATACAGGCTTGTGACATAAAAAATAAGACCGATTCCAACGCCCTACCGCCTTCAAAAACTTAGATTCCACCAACGCCCGCAGCGTCTTAAAAACCTCTTCACTAGGCCAGCCGGTGATCTCCACGCACTCTTTAAACGTCAGCGACCCATGCGCCAGCAGCTTGAGCATGCACTCTTTGCGCGTCATGCTGCCACCTCATTTTTAGCGTCATACGCCGCCGTCACCCGCAGCAAAAACGCGGTGTAGGCCTCACCCCTGAAGGCGTTTTCTGAGGCCGCTTGCTGCCACGGTTTCACGCCCAATTTTTCAGCCATTTGCCCTACGCTTTGCGGGTCAGAATTCCACGGCTTTTCGGGCATGCCTGGTGCGCCCTCGGTGGCGTTTGCATCGCGCAATTGCCCTTTGACCACCCCGAGCATGTACGCGAAATTTTTACCTTTTTCGACCGCCGTTCGCGCTGCGTCGGCAAATTGCTCCAGCGTCACACCCTTGTCGATCAACGCCAAAAGGTCGGGGTGCTGCGCGCTGACGCTGGGCAAACCGGCCAGCTTCAGCGCTTTGCAGATTTCGCCAGCCGGTGTTTTTGGTAAATTTTCTTCGGGTTTTTCTTCGGTTTTCGGATTTTCAGAAAAATCAGACACACGCCCTTGCGAAAAGTTATACACAGCCTGATCGCGAGAATTAAAGTGCGCCTCTATTTCCCTTCCTTTCCCTTCCCTTCCCTTCCCTTCCCTCAATGAGTCCTCCGTGAGTCCTCCGTGAGTCGTGTTTGAATAGTCGCTGTTTGGTGGTTTTTCTGGTGGTGGAATATTGGATTTTGTCGGGCGATTGATAACCTGATGTTTCGTAAACCCCTTGATTTGCAAGTACTTTTCACCACTCACTGAGTACTCCGTGAGGACTCCGTGAGCCAACAACTCACAAATCAACGGCTCGCAGTCAAAAGCGTCTGCGGGAAAAACTTGCATCTTGATTTTCTTAGCCGAGCGGTTCAAATTCCCTGAGTCGTCCGCAAAATTCAGGAGTCCGATGAACAATAACCGAGCACTCACTGAGCACTCCGTGAGCTTCTCATCCGTCCAAAAGTCCGGTTTGATGGTTCTAATACGCGCCACTATGTCACCACACCATTCTTGTTTGCTTCATCACCACATACACCGGCGCGGCCATTTCCCGCGTTACGGTGCATACACGGCTTTGAGGTCGTCTTAAAATTCGTCGCGCTGCCAACAACTCAGTTACCCGAGCCGATATCGTTCCGGACTCAATACGCCGGCCATAGCGGCGCTCGTAAAGGCTTTGAATCTCGCGCCCCGTCAAATCATCCACACCCGCCTTGCAAGCCGTGGCAATGACCAAGAAAATATCATCAGCCCGAGACTTCAAACCAATCAAACCCATGTGCTGCAGCGCCGCAAACTGCGCGTCTTTGGCGGGTAAGGGGTTGGCATCAATCGTTTCAACAGGCACAGCCACAGCAGCTTTAGGCGCCATAAATGCTTGCGGCGAGATCACCGGCGAAGAAATTTGCTCAATCACACTGGGCACAGAGGTCGATATCGACGCCATCCTTTGCTGCACACGCGCCATAGACGCGGCATAGCGCTCATCCGTTGACAGCGTGGCACTCATTGCGACAACCCCGCCGCCTTCATCGTCGCCGCCATTTGAGCCATCAGCGCCGGCAAAGCCGCCAGCGCTGCCGATGACTTGATGTTCGGCTTATTCAAAAACTTCTCAATCAGGTAGTAAATCGGTGTGAAATCTTTCGACTTTTCCAAAAACACCTCCAACTCATCCACGCCAAACTTACGGTTTGAGTCTTGGCTGATTTGGTGGCTCAGGTTGCCCGGGCTTTCATTGAGGTCAATCGCTGTCATCGACAACCCGCGCTTATACACGCTGGTGGCCACACAATCCAGCAAACTGCGGTGCCTGTCCAGCAGCCCAGGCTCGAAATCAAGCGTCAATTGAGTCGTCGTGATATTCATTGATAAAACCTTTTGTCAGTCGTTGTCACAGATAGGCAAAAAAATAGGCGCATGCAACAGCACACGCACATAGGGCGACCAGCCAAGAACCAAAGAATGCAAGTCCCTCAACTCTTTCTTACTCAAATCAAGGCCGGTCATAAACTTTTGGAGGGGAAACATGGAAATCGGGGGCGGTTAAAGTGCCGGCGCAGGCGTGAGATACGCACCCACACACCCCATCGCACAACCAGCCGTCGCAATCACTTCAACCATGGGCGCAGCTGCTGCAGCCAGTTCAGGCCAGATTTGCTGCCAGTCGTTGGGTCGAAGCTGTTTGCGTGTGTAAAGCCCAGTCGCCTCAATATCAGCACCAAGCTCAATCAAACGCGAATCAGGTATGCCGTGCTTACCCGTCATCCAACCATGTACCGAGGGCGCTTTGATACCTAAACGCCCAGAGACAGCCGCTGGACCACCTAATGCTTCGATAATTTTTATGTGATCTATTAACATAGATGCTAATTATTAGGCATACCTAACATCAAGTCAATAGGTATTCCTAAATTATTTTATATAGGATTACCTAATGGAACTAAAAAACCGTTTGAAACTTGCGATGAGTGACCCTAAGGTGTCTGGCGCAGCACTTGCACGAGCCTGCAAAGTGGCCGCACCATCTGTAAGTGAGTGGTTAAGTGGTGAAACAAAAAGTCTCAGCGCCACAAATTTACTAGCCGCCGCCAAGTTTTTAAACGTTTCACCTGACTGGTTAGCATCAGGCATTGGACAAATGCGCAAAACCTATGCGCCAGTGGTAATAACCAACCACACAGCACAAGAGCCAGTAGCACAATACGGCACACAACAAACAAACTTAGTGCCCGCGACCCCAAAAAATCAGGTTCCACTAATAAGCTGGGTCCGTGCAGGCGACTGGGGCGAAATTGACGACCACAACCCAAACACAGCTGACACCATACCCGCCCATTACTCAAACCCCAGCAAATACGCCTTTGCGCTGACGGTTGACGGCGACAGCATGACGTCATCCATCGGGCTATCCTTCCCCCACGGCTGCAACATTATTGTTGACCCCGAGCGATCACCCCAGGCTGGCGACTACGTGGTTGCCAAAGACGTGACAAGCCAAAAAGCCACCTTCAAAAAACTCACCACCGACGGCGTGGGTTGGTATTTGCAAGCCCTCAACAAAGACTATAAAACCATTGAAATCGACCACCTTGACAAGCGCATCATCGGCGTTGTCATTGAGTTTTATATAGGTAGTAAATTATGATTTTTAGCAAAAAACAAGCAGGTTTTTCATTTTTGAAATTTGTCAGCATTCTTGCCGTTTTAATTATTGCACTAGCGCTCTATACAAACCACCAAAAGCAACAAAAAAAAGAAGCTCAATTGGCCGAGGTAGCAATTCAACAAAAAAAAGAAATACAACTGAAAATTGACGTGGAAAATGCCGAGCTAAAAATAAGAGAAGACCAAATGAAAAAAGCCGATCAATATAGCCAAACACTAAAAGCAGTGGACGGCCTGTACCAAAAATGGAACGATGGCATAAAGCTTGCCAGCTCTGTTGGGCGCATTGCACTGGCGCAGCCTGTTGGCAACCTTCAAACATTAAAAACAGAGGCCGCCAACATGCAAATACCCCCCTGCCTTGACCAAGCAAAAGCCGATCTTATCGAGGGCATGCGACTATATACCGATGGTTTTTTAGCTTTTATGCAAAACGAAATGAAGCTTGGCTCCGAATTTGCACAACTTAAATTCGATCAAGCCAAACCCCATATTCAAAAGTTTGAAGAGGCACGTAAAGCCTGCCCGCAATCGTAAAAATGCTATGTTTTTAATAGCTACTTAAGCAATAAATAGACCGGCTACAGCCAACATAGGCAATTTGCCTAAACATCAAAGAGGTACGTATCGTATGGGTAAAAATTTAGATGTAATAACTTATTCTGGCGAAATTAATGGGCGTGGGTACGAGTCGATTTGCAACGTTTTGGGACAGAAAAAGGGCGAGAGTGTGTTATTGGTTCTCGCAACACCGGGGGGTGATCCTCACGCCGGATTCAGGATTGCTCGGGCGTTGCAGAGTACCTATGGCAGTTTTGATGCGCTAGTGCCTAGATACTGCAAAAGTGCAGGAACTTTGATTCTTACCGGTGCAAAAAGCCTATATTTGGATGACATGAGTGAACTCGGCCCTCTTGATATTCAAGTTAAGAAAGGCGATGAGCTGAATGGTAGAAATTCTGGGTTAGATATTTTTCAGGCAGTAAACTATTTGCAAGTTCAAACAATACTTGCATTTAAGCAGTATTTGGTGGAACTCACCCGAGATCATGGTCTCTCAACCCGTGTCGCTTCAGATATTGCAGTTAACCTTACACTCGGTTTGTTTAACCCTATATCAGCACAGATTGATCCTATAAAACTGGCTGAAATGCAACGTGCGACTGAAATCGCTTTCGCCTATGGAGCACGATTAAACGAAAAAAGCATTAATCTAAAGGATGGAGGGATGCAAAAACTCGTAAGTGGATACCCTTCCCACGGTTTCGTAATCGATAGAAAAGAGGCAAAATCTATCTTTATCAATGTTTCCACACCAGAGGGATTCATTGCGGAAATCAGTCAGAGTGTCCGAGCCTCAATGATGCAGAATATTAATTCTAGTGAACCTGAAGTTAAATTAACCAGTTATGAAGCCTCAAAAGGAGAAATCGATGAAGTCAACACACCAAATGCCTCGAGAAGTCCAGATGGCACTTCAGGCGGCGAGCAACAAAACGATGGAAGTTGCGAGAATGCGGGATCAAGCGCGCAGGTCGGTACAGACGGGTGTAAGCCAATCACTGGACTTCATGTCGCACGATAGATCTAAAATACCAAGTCATCATAAAAAGCACTTAGCACCAGCTGGCTAGTATTACGACCCGCTATGCGGGTTTTGAATGAATAGTCAGACACAAATAAGTCACGACTGGTAAAATCAGCCAATGAATATCGAGCCAATAACCAACGCCTTTGACGGCCAGCCACCCGCCTTTGAGCTTTTGGCTCAGCAAAATGGGTTTAGATTTTGGCTTGCGTCTGACCTCGCCAAATCGCTCGGATACGAAACCACAGAGCCTATACAAAAGGCCCTCAACAAAGCACTGGCCGTGTGCATGATGCTGAACATTGATGTGGCTGAAAACTTCCAGTCCATAGCCACTGGGAAAGTGCCAGAAGCCAAGCTATCGCGATTTGCCTGCTATTTGACGGTGATGAACGCAGAGATACGTAATCCGTTGGTATCACGCGCACAAGCGTTCTTTGCTGGGTTGGCAGACGCTTACTGGGAGGTTGTTGAGCAAAATGCAGAAGTTGACCGCATGCATGCCAGGGGTGAGATCTCGGCACATGAAAAGTTACTCGCTGCATCTGCCAAGCATGGCGGCGTCGAAGACTACGCCAGGTTTCAAAATGCCGGCTATGTAGGCATGTACAACATGTCCTTATGGAAGCTAAAAACCTACAAACGGTTTGAAGGCGCAGGCTCACTGCTTGACCGTATGGGTCGCGAAGAGTTGGCTGCAAATCTGTTCCGGCTGACACTCACAGAGTCAAAAATCAGAAATGAGAGCATCAAAGGGCAAATGCACCTTGAAAGTGCAGCGGAAAAAGTGGGGCGCATTGTGCGCAATGCAACATTTGAAGCCACGGGGCAGATGCCAGAACGCATGCCGTTGTCAGGCCCTATATCAGACACCAAAAAGAGCATCAAAGAAACGCAAAAAGCATTCAGAAAACTGGATAAACCAAGTGGAAAATAGTAGCCTGATGGTTGAAATTTAGAAATCAAACTCTGAAATCAACTCAAACCTGCAAAATCCAAAATCAAGTCTTGACGGGCTAAAAACCAAAGTGGACGACCTGGTTAACTGGAAGCAAAAGATCATTGGCCGCGCGGTCGCTCTAGGCGTAGCCGGCACGCTTATAGGCTTCGCAATCAGCAAGGCAAGCGAGTACATCAACATCAAAGCGCCAGCAGCCCTAGAAACTCCCACAAAGTAACCCACAAACCAAAGTATGACAAACCACCCTTCGCGGTGGTTTTTTCGTCTGTAGTTATTGCATTCATGTCTTTTTATCCTTAAAAAATAGCGCCCGCACCATGCCGGCAAATTTATTTCACTCTTTTTTTGAGAGATATTAGGTTTACCTATTGACTATAGATTAGGTATGCCTAATAATTCACCCAACACCGCAATTTCGCGGCCTTGGAGTGAATCATGAAAACCTACCAAACCCTATTGATCGCCGCCGTGCTGGCATTGGCTTTGGCCGGCCTTGGCCTCGCGCTTGACGGTCAGCCGGACGACATCACCGTCATGCAACTGGTAGCCGCCGAAGTGGCCGCGCTGGAGTCTGGCAAATGATCGCCCCGCAAGAAGGCGCTGAAAGCATCCTCGACCATGCCATTCGCGCCACCACCCCGCCGCCATTTCAGTTTTGCAACAAACTTGAAAAACCAGCCAACACAGTCAGCGACGCCTTTTACTTTTTCGGCTTTGCACTGGTGCTGATCGTCATCTGCCTGGTCGCCGGCATCAGCTGGGGCCTGCTTGAGCGCTTCTACCCATCCACCGCCTGCCAGGTGCAGATGCTGTTTTCCACTTTCTGCAAATAACAACCCAATTCAACTCAAAGAGACCCCCCATGTCAAACCACACCATCTACCAAATCCCGCAAATAAAAGCCACCGCCATCGCCGCCACCGTCAAGCACAGCACCGCAGAGTCGGCCAACCCCTACCCGGCAGACAGCCCAGCCGGCATCGTCTTCACCCGCACCTTCAACAAAGAGCGCCAGCGCCAAGAAGACGTGATCACCGCAAATGAGAAAACCCACACAGACGCCATCAGCACCGCTGCTGCGCAAGACATTGCAGCGCATTTAACCACTGAGGCTCTGCAAGCCGCTTAACCAAAAAACCACAAAAACCGACCTACTATGCCGCGTCCATTCAAATTCCCATTCACCACCACACCAGGCAACGGCCTGAGCGACCCCGCTCAACAACCCGGCTTTGGCCGTGGCGACCACTTCCGCGCCTTCACCGCCGCCGAGAAAATCGCCCGGATCGACTACTTCACCCCAGCGCGCTACAACCCCGCCGCCGACCTAGGCCCCACGCCCCGCAGCGGCAGCATGGACGCCTTTGCCTGCCCCAGCCGCAGCGGTGAAGTGCTGCATTACCGCAGCGGCGAGTTCGAGTACGACCCGATACCGGCAAACCCAAAGCCGGCTTATGCCACTTATTGATTGATTTTTAACCCCCCGTTTTCACCCGCCACCCCGGCACAACCCTAGGAGCTTCCCATGTCAGAAACCACCCACAAACCCGACACAACCGCCGCCGCCACGTCGGTGAGCGATTTCATTGCCGACCTTGACGGTGGCGTGTTTGAAAGCAAGCTGTCCATCGCCTTGTCGCAAGTCGCCGCCGCCACGGTTGACCATGAAAAATCCGGCAAAGTCAGTATCGAGATGACCTTTCAGCGTATCCCCGGCACCAACCAAGTGCGCTGCGAGCACGTTTTGAAATTCGTCAAACCCACACTGGACGGCAAATCCGGCGAAGAAGAAAAGCGCAGCACCGTGCTACACGTCGGCAAATTCGGCGCGTTGTCACTCGCGCAGCCGTCGCTCATGGGTAAAACTGCCACCCAGCGCGACCTGTAAGCACCACACCCTTTTTCAACCCCGTTTTTAATC
>JAYWCQ010000124.1:0-3304 GCA_043780435.1 Polaromonas sp. | reverse complement strand
TCGCGCGGCTCTCAGCGTGATTTTCGTAATCACTTTCCATTTGGGTGCACCCAACGCATATGCCGCCTCACGCAAACCCGCCGGAACAAGCTGAAGCATATTCTCCGTCGTCCGAATAACCACGGGGATAGCGATCATTGCCAACGCAATCACACCTGCCCAACCTGAAAAAGATTTAAAGCGCGTCACAATGACTGCATAGACAAACAGACCAATCACAATCGATGGTGCTGACAATAGAATATCATTCACAAACCGCGTTGTATTTGCCAACCAACTTTTTGTTTCGTACTCGGCAAGATATATTCCCGCCATGATGCCGATAGGCGTTCCGACAAAAGTTGCTAAAAGAACCATCAAAAACGAACCATAAATAGCATTTGCAATTCCACCAACCTCATTGGGTGGCGGCGTCATTTCAGTGAGCGTTGCCATCGTTAGCCCGCCAATACCCAAGCGAATGGTTTCCCACAGTATCCAAATCAACCAAAAAAGTCCGAAACACATTGCCAATAACGCCAAGGTCAATGCAATTTTATTTTTACGATTTCTTTGCGCAAATTTATGCGCTCTCAAGTTCATTTCAGACTTAACATTTGCCTGCTTTTCATTGCTCGTCATGATTTGGATCCCTCACTCTTTTTAAGCTGAGTAAGTAATAACTTAGACAATGCTAAAACTACAAATGTAATGAAAAACAAAACCAAGCCAAGGTAAAACAGTGAGGCTTGATGCAAGCCAGCGCCAGCTTCAGCAAATTCATTTGCCAATGCAGACGTGATGCTATTCGCAGCCTCAAAAACACTCAAAGAATTCAATTGATTCGTGTTGCCGATGATGAAAGTAACTGCCATTGTTTCGCCCAAAGCACGACCAAGGCCTAACATGATGCCACCCACAACACCTGCTTTTGTGTACGGCAAGACAACTTTTGACGTCACCTCCCAAGTCGTAGACCCCAAGGCGTATGCAGACTCTTTAAGCAGTGGTGGCGTCACTTCAAACACATCACGCATCACTGAAGCAATGAACGGGATGATCATGATGGCCAAAATAATGCCCGCAGACAATATGCCGATCCCAACTGGCGGACCTGTTACCAGACCGCCTAAAAACGGAACATCCTTCAAGAGCGATTGCAAAGGTTGCTGGACGTAGGTTGCAAGAATGGGGCCAAAGACCAATAAACCCCACATGCCATAAACAATGGACGGCACCGCAGCGAGGAGTTCAATCGCTGTACCCAACGGCCTTTTAAGCCAAGCAGGTGAGAGCTCAGTTAGAAATAATGCGATTCCAAAACTAACTGGCACTGCAATCAATAAAGCGATGAATGATGTGGCCAAGGTGCCATAAATCATCACCAAACCGCCAAAGTCCTCTTTAACAGGATCCCAAGTACTGCTGGTTAAAAACCCAAAACCAAACTTTTGCATTGCAGGAAAGGCACCAACGACCAAGGATAAAAGTATCCCAAGAAGCATTGCAAGTGTTAGTATTGCCGCGCCTTTCGCAGCTAGACCAAAAAGCTGATCAGGCAACGCTCCCCAATTTTTAGCCCCCTTTGAAGGAGGTTTAGAAACAACTTTTATTGGCCCAGTTCTAAGATTTGCACTAGACAGCCCATAGGGAGCATTATTGGCGGGGAGTGTTGACGACACTTTAAGACTCCGTAACTTTTTTAGTAGACGCTTATTATTTAATCGCGACAGATTTACCAGCGACATCTTTAATTTCAGACCACGATTTCTCAATTGCTAATTTAACACTTGCAGGCATAGGTGAGTAATCCAGGTCTTCTGATGTTTTGTCGCCATTTTTATAGGCCCAGTCGAAAAACTTCAGTGTAGTCGATGCTTGCGCTGGTTTGTCTTGTACTTTATGCATCAAAATAAATGTCGCGCCCGTCAAAGGCCATGCATCTTTTCCAGCTTGGTTTGTCAAAATTTGATAGAAACTTTTTGCCCAATCAGCACCAGCAGCTGCAGCCTTAAAAGTCAAATCATCTGGCGATACAAAGGTACCAGCAGCATTTTGCATAACCGCGAAAGTCATTTTGTTTTGCTTCACGTAAGCATATTCGACATAGCCAATGGAATTAGGTAAGCGGCTTACAAAGGCTGCGACGCCTTCATTGCCTTTGCCACCCGCGCCAACCGGCCAATTAACTGCAGTGCCCTCACCTACTTTAGACTTCCACTCAGGGTTCACTTTGCTCAAGTAGTTTGTAAATATAAAGCTGGTGCCAGAACCGTCTGCACGGCGCACTGGTGAAATAACGTCCGACGGTAACGCAAGTGTAGGATTCAATGTCTTGATTGCCGCATCGTCCCATTTTGTAATTTTCCCCAAGAAAATATCACCCAAAACTTGGCCATTCAGCTTCAACTGACCTGGCGCAATGCCTTTGATATTGACGACAGGCACGACACCGCCGATAACCGTTGGGAATTGCAGCAAGCCCTTGGCTTTCAGCTCATCATCTTTTAACGGCATGTCCGAGGCACCAAAATCAACTGTTTTAGCTTCAATTTGCTTGATGCCAGCACCAGAACCCACTGACTGGTAATTAATTTTGACACCAGTTGCTTTGTTGTAATCTGATGCCCACTTTGAATACAAAGGCGCTGGAAATGATGCGCCAGCACCTGTGACGTCTTGTGCAAAAGCCCCAAAAGAGCAAGTTAATGCACTGAAGCTGGCGATAGCTACAAGCGTAAATTTAGACGATAATTTCATTGAGAGACCTCATGAGTTGTTGAACAATGAAGGTACTTTAAGTAGTTTTTGTGTCAATTGTGTGACAGTCCATCAATTTAATCAACTATTTGCTTCTTGACGCCATCTTAGCCATTCATTAAGCTGTCACGCTATTGTCACAAACTTATTTTATGGTTTGGCATCTGTAAACTCTCAAAGGCAAACTGTGGAGCAAGACGTGACAAAAAAACATGAGCAATTAATAAAACGGATTCATGAAGAATTAAAAGATAGCTATGACGAAGAGCTCGAACTTGAGCACGACGATCAGAACACCGATGAGATGCATGCTTTATTAGCTACAGAAACTGATGAATATCGCGAAAACCGACGCGTATATTTTCGTGAGTTGTTCAGAATGCAAGCAGAATTGGTAAAACTCCAAGACTGGATTGTTAAAACCGGGAAGAAAGTTGTGATTCTGTTTGAGGGGCGTGACGCAGCCGGCAAAGGCGGCGTCATCAAGCGCATTACACAACGGCTTAACCCACGTGTTTGTCGCGTTGCGGCATTACCAGCCCCTAATGACCGTGAAAAAACACAA
>JAYWCQ010000123.1:0-4804 GCA_043780435.1 Polaromonas sp. | reverse complement strand
GGGCTATATCGGCTGCGCCAGCGCCGTGCGCGACATGGCGCAAACCACCCTGCTGCTCAAGATCAAAACTCCCACGCTGATCTTGACGGGCCGCCAAGATCCGGCCTGCACCGTAGAGCAAGCCACGGTCTTGTACCGCATGATCGACGGCTCGCAGTTCGAGATTTTGGAAGACGCGGCGCACCTGTCCAACATCGAGCAGCCTGAGGCTTTCAACCGTTCATTGCGCGCCTTTATTGACCGCGTTGACAGCAGCATTTAGAAATTCACGCGCACTTTTTTGAAAACGATGCCACGGATTCCGGCTCTGGAATGACGATGCGCAGGTGCTACATTTTTGACTATGAATTTCTCATTAACCTCTGACCAAATCGCGTTTGCCGACAGCGTTGATCGGCTTGCTCGCACCGAGCTTGCACCGGGCGCTTTGGTGCGAGCCCACAGCACCGACTATCCGTGGGATGTTGCTCAGTTATTGGCCGAAAACGGCTTATTGGGCATCACCATGCCTGAAGCCGAAGGGGGTCAAGGCGGCACGCTCATGGACGCCGTGATTGCCATCCAAACCATTGCCCAGCACTGTCCTAAAAGCGCTGACGTGGTGCAAGCGGGTAACTTCGGGCCGATTCGCACTTTTGCCCAATTCGCCAGCCCCCGATTGAAAGAAAAATACCTGTGCGATTTGCTGGCAGGTCGCACCTTGATTGGGCTGGGGATGAGTGAACCTGGCGCAGGATCGGCGGTGACGGAGTTAGCCACCACCGCCACTCAAGTACCGGGTGGCTACCGCATCAACGGCACCAAGGTGTTTTCGACCCACAGCCCCACGGCCACCGCATTTTTGGTGTACGTGCGATTTGGCCAAGGTGAGGTCGCCAAGGGTCTGCAAGCAATTGGCTCGGTTGTCGTGGACCGCGACGCACCTGGTCTCACCATCGGTCAGCCGTCCAGTTTTATGAGCGGGGAAGAGTGGTCGCAACTCTACTTTGATGATTGCTTTGTTCCTGACGAAAACCTGTTGCTGGGTGAAGGCGGGTTCAAAAAGCAAATCGCCGGGTTTAACGTGGAGCGCTTGGGTAACTCGTCGCGCGCCTTGGCACTGGGTCGCTTTGCCTTTAACCGCGCCAAAACCTATGCGCTAGAGCGCAAGCAGTTTGGCAAGCGCATCGCGGACTTTCAGGGCATACAGTGGAAGTTCGCCGAGATGGCGGTCAAGCTGGATGCGGCGCAGTTACTCTTGTACCGCGCGGCCAGCAATGCCGATCAATCCGCCACCGGCTTGCCCTCAGCCTACGAAACGGCCATTGCCAAATACATGTGCAACACAGCCGGTTTTGAGGTGGCCAATGAGGCCCTACAGGTCATGGGGGCCAGTGGCTACAGCCAATTGGAGCTGGTGGAGTATTGCCTGCGCCGAACCCGAGGCTGGATGATCGCTGGCGGTTCGCTGGAGATACTCAAAAACCGCATTGCCGAAGAAGTACTTGAGACCAAATTTAATCAAAGGACCTAAAGCCATGACGCCAATCAAAACAATTAGCCGTCTGAGCGCACTGGTGCTGATGGGGTTTGCGGCTCACAGTGCGCACGCTCAAACCCCAATCAGCGCTACAGACAAATACCCCGAAAAACCCATCAAATTCATTGTGTCGTTCACCGCAGGCGGCACGACGGACATCTTGGCACGTGAGGTGGCAGCGCAGTTGACGACCAAGTGGAATGCTACCGTGGTGGTGGAAAACAAAGCGGGTGCAGCGGGTAATTTGGGCACGGAGTTTGTAGGCCGCGCTGCGCCCGATGGCTACACCATCTTGGTCAACTCATTTGGTCCGATTGCTATTAATCCGTCGCTGTTCACGAAGCTGGCGGTCAATCCGCAAAAAGAGCTGCAACCCATCGCCTTGATTGCCGAAGTGCCCACGGTCTTGGTCGTGTCCACTGCGGCTGGCGCACCCGTGATTAACTCGATTTCCGATCTCACCAAATTTGCCAAAGCCAACCCCGACAAAATCAGTTACGGCTCAACCGGCATCGGCACTGCCGCCCACATGACGGGCTATTTGTACAGCACACGCACCGGCATGAATGCGCTGCACATCCCCTACAAAGGGGCTGAAGCCACGCGCGACTTGGTGGCCGGGCGCTTGCAATACATGTTTGCGACGGTGCCCTCAGTGACGCAACTGATCAAAGGCGGTCAACTCAAGCCGTTGGCGATTTCCACCAAAATCCGCTCGCGTGCTTTGCCTGACATTCCGACGCTCAAAGAGTTGGGTGTCGATATGGCCACGGGCTCATGGTTCGGGTTTTTTGCACCTAAAGCTACACCCTTGGCCATTGTGCAAAAACTCAATAAAGCGGTGAATGAGATTTTGCAAAGCCCGGAGGTCAACGCCAGATTGGTCGCGCAAGGTGCCGAGCCGATTGCGATGAGTGTTGACGAGTTTTCTACGTTTGTGCGTACCGAGTACGAGACGTGGGCACCGATTGTCAAAGCCTCAGGGGCGCGGGCCGAATGACCACTCTGCTGCAAAGTTACGGCGCTTATATCGCCAACGCCGCACAACAACGGCAGAGCGCTGATGTCCAGCACCACGCCAAACGCGCTTTGCTCGATTGGACGGGTGCCCTGATTGCCGGCGGTAACTTGCCGACCGCTGATTTGCTGCGCAAGGCTTACGCGGATGAATTGCTGGACCCAGGGGCGGGGCACGCGCCTTGCAGCATTGCAGGCACACGTGCTAAAGCCCAGCTTCGCGCGGCAGCCTTTATCAACGGCACGCTCTCGCACTTGGCGGAGTACGACGACATCTACCGCGACGGCGCTTATCACCCCGCCAGCCCCACCATTTCTCCTGCGTTTGCCTTGGCGCAAGCGCGGGGGCTGGGTCGTGACGCGCTGCTTAAAGCCATCACCGCGGGTTACGAAGTCTCCACCCGCATTGGCTCTGCCGTGCAACCCAGCCATTACAAGTATTTCCACACCACGGGCACGGCGGGCGTGTTTGGTGCGGCCGCTGCGTGCGCGGCGCTGGTGCAATTGAGTGCCGACGAGGCTTGCCACGCCATGGCCACGGCGGGCACGTTTGCCAGCGGATTGCAGCAAGCCTTTCGCTCGGATGCCATGACCAAGCCCATGCACGGCGGTCACGCCGCCGAAGTGGGGCTGAGTGCTGCATTGGCTGCTGCTGCGGGTATGACGGGAACCCCCGATTTGTTGGAAGGCGAAGCCGGTTTTGGTGCCGCCCTGAGTGAGGGCGCGCGTTGGGGTGAGGCACTCGATGGTCTGGGTACAGACTTCAATATCACCCGCATGACGTTTAAAAATCACGGCTGCTGCGGCCACACCTTCCCCGCTATTGACGGTGCTGCGGCCTTGCAAGCGCAGCACAGCATCGCGCCTGAAACCATCAAAGCCATCCGCATTGGTGCCTACAAAGCGGGCGTGGAGGTGTGCGCTTATCGCAGACCGCAAAGCGCCTTCGAAGCTAAATTCAGTTTGACTTACACCGTAGCGGCGCGTCTGGTTTTGGGGCGAGTCAGAGAGCTGGCGTTTATGCCAGACACACTGGCCAACGCGCAGATTCGCGCACTGGAAGACAAAATAACCGTACATGAAGCACCATCTTGCACACTGCAATTTCCTAAAAAACGCAGCGCACATATTGAGATTGAACTGATGAGTGGTGAGATTTTTTCGCGCCATCAGGACACGCGGCACGGTGACCCGGACGATCCACTGACCGACGAGGAGTTGTTGGATAAGTTTTTTGAACTCGTCACGCCCCGTATTGGTCGCGCCCATGCTGATGCGCTCTCTACGGCCATCATGGGCGAGGCGGATGTGCCGGTGGCTGCGCTTGCAAAATATTGGCAGGCGGAATAAACGAGGGGTGCTTATTCGTGACCCAGAAAACTAGAGGAACTTGTATCACCATGACGGACACCTGCATCAATCTCTGCGTGGCAGCGAACAAAACCGTTCATGCCCTGGTACTGACGCCATGAAGCTAGCCAGTGTGATGGACGTGTTGTTCAAGCCGCGCTCCGTGGCGGTGATTGGTGCGTCAGCCGACGCGAGTAAAACATCGGGGCGCCCGATTGCGTATTTGCAACAGCACGGCTTTGCGGGTGCGATTTACCCCGTCAATCCGCGCGTGAGCGAAATCAATGCGCTGACTTGCTACCCCAGCATTGCAGCGCTACCCGAAGTCCCTGATGTGGCGATGGTGCTCTTGGGTGCCGAGCGTGCTGAAGGCGCGGTGCGCGAACTCGCTGCCAAGGGTGTCAAGGCCTGCATCGTGTTGGCCAGCGGTTACGCGGAAACGGGCGAGACTGGCGCAGCGCGGCAATCGGCCTTGCTTGAGGCTGCAAGCCGCGTCGATAGTGGCTTGCCGCCCATGCGCCTACTCGGGCCCAACACCATTGGCCTAGTTAATTTGACGGACAGCATCGTGCTCTCGCCCAGCGGCGCGCTAGATATGCAAACCTTAAGCCACGGCAGCATCAGCGTGATCTCGCAAAGCGGCGGTATTTTGGGCTCGCTTTTATCGCGTGCGTCGGCGCGGGGCGTCGGACTTTCCAAATTGATTTCGACCAGCAATGAGGTGGACATTGATTTAGCCGATTGCGTGGACTACTTGGCCGATGACCCGGCGACCGAGGTCATCGTGCTGTATATCGAAACCGTGCGCAACGTGTCTCGTTTCAAAGCCGCCTGCCACAAGGCGCGCCAAGCCAATGGCGGCTTGGGCAAACCCATCGTCGCTTTCAAAATTGGCCGCTCAGAAGCAGGCGCGCAAGC
>JAYWCQ010000122.1:0-8427 GCA_043780435.1 Polaromonas sp. | reverse complement strand
GAGAAAGCGCATTTCGTCGCCTGTGCTGCAAAAGGTGGGGCTGATGCCATCACCGTTGCGCCCTATGCGGTGATTGAAACAGCCGCCCAAATTGCAGATATTTCAGCCGATTTGCTCCCCGGCATCCTCAAAACCGCTCGCATGGGTTACGACGGCAAAGGTCAAATCCGCGTCAAAACGCATGCCGAATTAGCCGATGCATTTGCAGAATTAGGTGGCGTCACCTGCGTTTTAGAAAAGATGCTGCCGCTCAAAGCCGAGTATTCCGTCATCTTGGCGCGCGGGCGTGACGGCCAGGTCGTCCACTTCCCGCCGCAGCTCAATGTGCATGTGGATGGCATTTTGGCGACGACCTCGGTTTATGAAGGAAATATGCCTTCAGCCGGCGTAAAACTTGCCATAGATGCTGCAATATCTGTTGCAGATGAGCTGCAATACGTGGGCGTTATGTGTGTTGAGCTGTTCTTGCTGCATGACGACTCGTTGGTGGTCAACGAAATTGCCCCGCGCCCGCACAACAGCGGCCACTACACGCTAGACGCTTGCGATGTCTCGCAGTTTGAGCTGCAAGTGCGTACCCTGTGTGGTCTGCCGCTGACCCAGCCGCGCCAGCACAGCCCGGCGATCATGCTCAATTTGCTGGGCGATTTGTGGTTTCAGAACGACTCGTCTCAATCTCAAACGCCATCTTGGGCGCAGGTTTTGGCTTTGCCGGGTGCGCATTTGCACCTGTACGGCAAACAAGAAGCCAAAAAAGGCCGCAAGATGGGACATTTGACGATCACGGGCGCGACGGTTGAGGCTGTGAAAGCGACAACCGCAAAGGCTGCCGCGATACTTGGTATCGCGAAATATTGATTGTGGGTGAGGTGGCAAAGTGATTATTGACGGCTCAAACTCGGCATCCATAGACCAGGCGGCAGACGCCATCGCTGCTGGTGGTCTGGTCGGTTTGCCCACTGAAACGGTCTATGGCCTGGCGGCAGACGCAACCAACGAAGCCGCCGTCGCCAAGATCTTCGCCGCCAAAGGCCGCCCCAGTGAGCACCCACTCATCGTCCACGTGGCAGATGCCGCCAGTGCCAGCCGTTTTGCTGCAGACATTCCCGCTTTCGCCCAAAAGCTGATGGACGCTTTCTGGCCCGGCCCGCTCACCTTGATCTTGCCGCGCCGCCCCGAAGTTGCCGCCGCCGCCGCAGGTGATCAAAACTCCGTCGGCCTGCGCTGCCCATCGCATCCCGTCGCACTGGCATTGCTCAAAGCCTGCGCCGAGCGCGGCATCCACGGCCTGGCCGCCCCCAGCGCCAACCAGTTTGGCCGCGTCAGCCCAACCACAGCGGCGCATGTGCAAGGCGAATTTGCCGGCACGCCCTACAGCGACATGCCGATTCTGGACGGCGGTGCCTGCAGCGTCGGCATCGAATCCACCATCGTCGACTGCAGCCGTGGTGTGCCGGTCTTGCTGCGTCCTGGGGTGCTGACGGCAACTCAGATTGAATTCGCTTGTGGGCAAAACTTAGTCACTAATTTGGTATTAAATTCACTATCAAAAAATGAGCAGTCTAGGCAATCAATACAACGTCTAGGGACTGATTTTACGTCTGAAAATGCATCCTCGACAGTGGAATTAGGTGAAGCGCCTAGAGCGTCTGGAACCTTAGAATCCCACTACGCCCCCAAAGCCAAACTCCGTTTGATGGACGCCAAAGCCCTGCAAACCGCGCTGGATATTTTGGGTGCAGACGCCAAAAACATCGCCGTCTACTCGCGCCAGCAAATGCACAGCGCCTCCACCACCATCCTTTTCCGCCGCATGCCCGAAGACGCCACCCATGCCGCACAGCAGCTTTTCGCCACCCTGCGCGAGCTGGATCAGCCAGATATCAAGCTGATTTGGGTGGAAATACCGCCCGACGATGCGGAGTGGGATGGGGTGCGGGATAGGGTGACGCGGGCGGCGGCTTGAATTATTTGGTGTGATGATTTAAATCACCCCGCCTTCACCGTCGTCTCCATCAAACTCCGCGTCACCACTGGCGGCGACTCCCCAATGTGAAACGCCAGTTTGCGGTCGCGCAGGGCGACGTCGGCTGTCGTGACGCGGTCGAAGCGGCGCAGGTGGTCGTTCCAGGATTCGTCGACGATCATCTCCACAAAGCGGCTGGGCTCGTTGATGTCGTGCAGCAGTTCCCACGACAATGCGCCGTGCGAGAGGCGGCTACGGCGGCCTTCTAGCATCAGGGCGCGAAACTCGGCAGCGCGTTCGGGGGCTATGCGGTATTCGATCATGATCATCACATGGCCGTGCTTGGGCGGTTCGTCGGCTTGCGGGATTTTGAAAACGGTTGAGGGCGTCAGGTCTTCGACCATGCCTTGGCCGGGCATGAAGCGGTTGGCCAACGCCATGGCCAGCAAGCCGGTGCAGGCGGCCACGATCAGGCTCATTTGCACATCGGTGACCGTTGCCACCTGCCCCCACACCGCCGCACCTGTCGCGCTGGAGCCCATGATGGCCATTTGGTACATGGACATACCGCGCGCCCGCACCCAGTCGGGCAAGCCCATTTGCGCGGAAACGCTTAGCGTGTTGGCTGTGGTGATCCACGCCGCACCAGCAAACAGCATGGCCAGCACCGCCACGCCACTGTTGCTGGTAAACGCCATCACCAGCATGGCGAGGGACTGCACCGCCGCGCCGCTGAGTGCCAAGGCATCACGCGACAACGCTCTGCGCAACTGCGGTAAAAACGCGGTGGAGACAATCGCCCCAGCGCCCATAGACGCCAGCATCAGCGTGAAGGTCCCGGCACCGCCGCCGTGCAAGTTGCGGGCGATCAACGGCATCAAGGCGACGAGCGCGGTTGAGGTGAAAAAGAAGATAGAAATCCGCACCAGCACGCCTTTGAGGTGGTGCGACTGCGCGACGTACTGAATCCCAATCCGCATGGCACTCGTTAATTTCTCACGTCCCAAGTGGTGCGGTATGTGCTCGCGCTTCCAGCGGGTGATGATGACGGCCGCAGCCAGCGACAGCACGGCGTTGAGCAGAAACACCCAAGCACTGCCGACGCTGGCAATCAGGGCACCAGCCACCAGCGGACCGATGATGCGCGACGCGTTCATCGAGACACCATTCAGCGCCAGGGCGGCTGGCAGTTGTGGGCGCGGCACCAGCTCGGGCACGATGGCTGAGAACACCGGCCAGCGCATCGCCAAGCCAATGCCATTGGCAAACACCAAGGCCAAGAGCAGTGGCGGCGATATCCAGCCCAGAAAAACCGTGATACTGAGCAAACTGGCCACGACGGCGATCCAGATTTGGGTCATTAAAAAATAGCGTTTTCTGTCCAAAATATCCGCCAACGCGCCACTTGGGATGCCCAACAGGAAAACAGGCAAACTCGCCGCCGTTTGCACCAACGCAATCCACAGTGGGGTGGTGGTGAGCGAGGTCATCATCCACGCTGCCGCCACGTCGCTCATCCACATGCAAACATTCGCCATCAGCCAGGTCGTCCACAGCATGCGAAACACGGGTTTGTGAAACGGCGCGAGGGGTGAGAGGTCGTCGTCTGCGTGTTTGATGCGAGAAGGCTTTGGCTCAGCTTCGGGGGAGAGTTCTGGCATATAGCTGTAGGGGGACTTTATTGAAAGTGGTCAAACGACGCAAAGATATTCGGCACGGTCTGTCCTTGCGCATCTATCAGTCTAAGACCTGGTTCTGCTTCAATCTGTCCAATGCGCGTCACCGGCGTGTTGCTGGCAAAGGCGGCGGCTTGCACGGCCTGGCGTTTGCTCACCGACGCGGTGAATGCTAGTTCGTAGTCGTCACCGCCAGAAAGTGCGTATTGAAGCTGTTTTTGAGACGTAAATTGAGGATTAACCGTCGTGTTTATTGCCTGGGTTGCTATTAAGTTTATAGCTAATAGTTGCATGACGACAGCGGCATCAATGACTGCACCTACAGCAGATTGTTGCAAGACGTGCCCCAAATCACCCTGCAAGCCATCACTCACATCAATCGCGCTGCTGGCAATGCCGCGCAACGCCATGCCTAGGGCAACGCGCGGTGTGGGCGTTTCTAAACGCGCTTTTGCAGCGATAAACGCTTCGTTAGACAGCACCAAGTTGCCGCGCATCACTTCCAGCGCCAACCGCGCATCACCCAGCGTACCACTGACGTAGATGTCATCACCCGCTTTTGCAGCATTGCGTAGCAAGGCTTGATTTTTGGGAACTTCGCCAAACACGGTGATGCAAATGTTCAGCGGCCCTTGTGTGGTGTCGCCGCCTATGAGTGCGCAGTTGTGCTCAGCCGCCAAAGCCAATAATCCGCGTGAGAAGGGCGCGAGCCAAGCTTCGTCGGCTTGGGGCAACGCCAAAGCCAAAGTAAAAGCCAGTGGTTTTGCGCCGCAGGCAGCTAAATCGCTTAAATTAACGGCCAACGCTTTGTGGCCTAGTGTGAGCGGGTCAACGTCTGAAAAAAAATGCCGGCCTTCGACCAGCATGTCGCTGGAAATGGCCAATTGCATGCCAGCAGCGGGTTGCATAAGGGCGCAGTCGTCGCCAATACCCTGTGCGACAGCACTGTTTCGTTGTGCCATGTCACGCGCAGGTGCTTTGAAATAGCGTTCAATCAGATCAAATTCACCCATGTAGATTATTAACTGGTCTTTCTTAAGTGTTCTTTTCTTCCGGCTGCTTACCTTCCGGTTGCACAGCTTCTGGCTTTTTATCTTCCTTCGGCGGCCATAGAAAACTCACTGGCTCGTGGTTCAAGCGTTGCCACACGGCGCTGCGAATACGTTTACGCTCGCCCACACTGACATTGTGCGCTCGTAGCGCCAATCTAAAAGCACAATAGTAGCTGACGCCGACATTGAGCGGGCCAATCACGAAAATACCCGCAATCGCCAACAACAAAGCATGACGCAATTCGGGCACATGCAGCACGTCCCAGCCATACGATGCACCGGCGGCGGCGATTTGCCCGGTGGACAGCGTCACATGGCGCAGCTCTAGCCCAAAGCCTAAAAAGCTAGAAATTGCGGGTATCAAACCCAGCATCATGCCCAAGGATACGCTGGCAGTAAAACCCGAGATGTTTTTACGCATGAACTGCGCCCAGCGGTCGGCCCGCGCCGCGCCAATGGTCGCGGTGATGCGTGGGTTAAACCGCATGGCAGAGTCCAAGCGGTGCAGCACAAACCAGTTTTCCGCCCAACCCGCAAAAATGCTGGACAAAAATAGCACCACGCCCGTCGCTGCCGCAAACAAAGCCGTCGGCCCCAGCAGTGTGAGCGATGCCAAAGCATGGTGCGCTTCGGTGTGGTCAATCATAGGTTTGCCCATGCCCAACTGCATCAGGTAGCTGATCAGTAGCACGCAGGGCACGACCAAGGCCAAGTTACCCAACACAGCAGCAACCTGGGAGCGCACCACGTGCGTGACTTCGTCAACAAAAGTCGCCACCTCGTTGTCGCCACTCAGGTCTTTCAGTTTGGCCGCCATGGCAGGTGCCGTCATGGCGGGCTGCTTGGTGGCCAGCGTCCAATGCAACAATTGAATGGCGATGAAGCTCAACGCGTAATTCACACCACCAAAAAAGCCGCCCCAAAAGGCAGAAAAGCCCACCGCCAGCAGCAGGTACTTCACCAAAATGGTGATGGCCACCACGCTGCCGCCACCCGCTGCTTTTTGCAGCATGTCCCAGTATTCTGCGCGGTTGCGTGTGATGTAGTTTTCACCCGTTTCAGCGCTGCGGTCAGCCATTTTGGCAGCCAACAGCGTGGTGTTGGAGGTGATCAAATCGCGCACACTGCGGCGGTGCACGCCGATTTTGACCAAGTGTGACAGCAGCTTGGCTGTGTAGCTGTTCGGCCGATCCGACAGCAAACAATCCAACAACTCACGCACGCGCAGCACCCGCGCCCGCATCTCGCGCAAGCGGAATACGAGGCTGACGGAAATGCCGTGTTCGTCCAAATGCGTGTACACCGTGCCGGCAGCTTGGCGGCAGGCGTCTAAGCAGTTACGAAATTCGGTGACAGCGTGTTGCAGTGTCTCTTCGTTGGCCATTTCATCTTCAGCACCATCAGTACGACACGCTAAAAAAGCAGCGCGTAAGGCATCCAAATCTGCATCCAGCCAATGAAATGGCCGGTCTTGCACGGCGGCGGGGCTCATGCGCGTGCGCAGCTCGGGAGAGAAGCCGCTGGAGCGAATGTGGCCCACACAAAAGGTGATGGCTTCCAGAACCGTGTTTTGCCAATAGCTGGTTTGTGTGCTGGCACTGTCGCCAATGTCGGGTGTTTCTAGCAATTCAGCAATGCGAGCCAGCGTCGCTTCATCCAGCTCCGCCAGCCACAGCTGGTCAAAACTATGGGATAAAACGAGGGAGAAAAGCACCGCAGCGTCTGTCGTCTCAGGCGTGGCGGGCAGCAGCTTCAAGCGTATGCGCTCTGTCAATTCACTTACAAACGCGCTGCGTTGTGCAAAGCCATAGTCTGCCAATAAGCTGGACGCATCGACAATAAGCAGCAACTGGTGCCACCACTGGCGTAAATGTGTTTGCAGCTGTGGGCTCGCTTGCACCACGTCCAGCAGCAATTGGATGCGGCTAATGGCTGCGCTGACAGATTTGGCATCACCACGAATCCAAGCGAACAGCGCTATCAACCACAAGTGCCGCCGCGCCAGCGGCGCTTCCAGGTCGATGGCCTCTAGCAGTTCAGTTAAATCACGATTGTGCAATTTGGTCATATAAATTGCTCATTTGAATTAGTCATCTAGCACCGCCCATTCCACCAAGGCGTCCAGCGCAGGCCGTGCCGCACCGGCATTGGGGTGGTTGATCAAACCCACCACGCTATAACGTCGGCCACTTTTGCCCGTCGCATAGCCCGCAACGGCTGCGACATCGCGCAGCGTGCCAGTTTTGAGTTGTGCATTGCCAATGGCGTTGACCGCGATGCCTCGTTTAATCATGTTGGCTGCTGTGCCATCAACACCGGCTACAGACAGTGAATTGGCAAAAACTTCAGCGCTGGGGTGTTTAGCCGCCATTTTAAGCAGCTCGCTCAATGCTTGCACCGTGATGCGCTCGCTGCGGCTCAGCCCTGAGCCGTTGTCCAACGTCGGCGCTTTGACGGCGCGCCCAAACCGCTCGCGCCACCAGTGTTGCACGGTGGCCGCTGACCGAACAAAATTGCCCGTGCGCGGCGCACCCGGCAAGTGCAGCGACGTGTTGAATGTTGAATACTGGGCACTCAGCGTCAAAAAAACCTGCTGCGCCATCACGTTATTGCTGAATTTGTTCACGTCGGCAATGATCTGCGACAGCGGCAACGAAGGCGCTTGCCACAACAACAGCGCCGTGCGCGGCAAGCTGCCATAGCGAACTTTGCCGTCCAACACGCCGCCCGACGCATTGTGCATGGCTTTGACGACGCGCGTGGCATAGCTTGCAGGTTCAATGTAGGCCACTGGCCAGGTGTTTTCACCACAGCGCACGCTGTAGCTGCCGCTGAAATGCACTTTGTTGGGGTTGGAAAAGTCAGCGCGTAAGTTGCTGCGCCAGTTCCCACAGCCATCGGTTGTCGCGGTCACTTGGGTGTCAATCGCAACATCGGCCATAGGCGGTTCACTCACCACGCGAATGGTTTGCGTTTGCGAATCAGGTGCAAATTTCAAAATCAGTGCTTTGAAATTCACCAGCAAACCATCGGGTGCGCTGTTGTAGGGGCGCATGGGTTCGCCATCAAAGTCAGCTTCATGACGTGCATGCAGGTCAAACACGCTGTTGTCCAACACAATATCGCCCGTGATGCGCTGCACGCCCAGCGTTTGCAGGGTTTTGAAGTTTTCCTCAATCCGCTCCAGCACCCACTTCGGGTCGCCACCGCCTTTGATGATCAAATTGCCATTCAAAACACCTTTGCCCAAGCTGCCATCGGTGTAAAAGCCGGTTTTCCAGGTGAAATTGGGTCCCAAAATATCCAAAGCTGAAAACGTGGTGACCAGTTTCATGACCGAGGCCGGGTTCATCGCCACGCCGGCTTTGTAGCTCAAACGCGGTGCTGCGTCGCCAGATACCGATCTCACCTCAAAACTCACCGCATCGCGCGGCACGCCAGCGCGCGCAAGAGCTTGTGCCACCATAGTCGGCAGCTGTGCAGAGGTTTCGGTCGCCGCTACCGCTAGCTGATAAAACCAAAACAGACCTAAGAGGCCACACAAACCGCGCCATCGAAAAAACACATTCATCAGGCTATTATGCTGTGCCTTGATAATAGAGGCATGTCAACACTCAATTCGTTACATTCAGCACCCCGTCAACTGTCACCCAAAGCGGTGGGCATTTTGGCTGCTGTGGTTACCATCTTAATTTGGTCCTCCTTCATTGTTATCGCCCGCGCATCGGCCAAA
>JAYWCQ010000121.1:0-3909 GCA_043780435.1 Polaromonas sp. | reverse complement strand
CGCAGCATTGCCGCTGGTGCTCGTGTCGTAAGGGATGGAAGTTCCGCAGCCCGTAAAGATGCCGTAGTGGCGGTCGAAGTTGCCGAGAAACTCAAAATGAGGCGCAAATCGTGTGTCTTGCAGCATCCGCCAAGTGTTTCCACACACTGGAAAAACACGTCCTGCCTCCATATCATGGTGTTTATCGAGTGCGTATTTGTCTGGGTGCTCTGGAATTGTGCCTTTGTAAATCACGGCTTGGCCATAGTCCTCGCAGGCGGTTTCTAGTTCAGCAATTTTGAACAGCCGATAGGTCGCTGAATAAAAGCGCAAGTTGCCTGCACGTACAGCCAGCACTGGGTCGGTAATTTCTAAAGGTCTGTCGGTGGTCAACCGCGGGTCAGCAAAGCCATGCTGCTGAGACAGACGCAGAAAGTCGTTCCAATACAACGCGCCACCCAGACATTCTCCGTAAAGTACAGGGTCATTCCGCACAGCGGTGGGCACTCGGCGGTCAGCATACACATCTGAAAAGAAAAATTCACCACCTGGTTTAAGCAGGCGGTGGACGCCGCGCATCACCGCATCTTTGTCGGGCGACAAGTTGACCACGCAGTTGGAGACGATGACATCGAAGCTTCCTGCTTCCAAGTTCAAATCTTCCAAGCGTTCGATATAGCCTTGCATAAACTGCACATTGTCAAAGCCAAACACTTCAGCATGGTGCGTGCGGTATTTCTCAGCGATGGCAAGTTGCTCATCGGTCATATCAACGCCAACAACTGAGCCAGTGGGTCCCACAAGTTGCGCCAAGGCATACACATCTCGTCCAGAGCCGCAGCCCAAATCAAGCACGCGGCACCCTTTTAGCAAAGGTGGGCAAACCAGCCCGCAGCCGTAGTAACGCGACAGCACGTCTGGGTGAATTTTGCTGAGCAAAGGTTTCAGCCATTCTGGAATGGCGCTGATGTCGCAGCAAGCACTGGTTTTTAGGTCACTCGTGCTTTGAAGTTGACGGCCGTAATAGTCTTGAACAATATCGTACATGGTGTGTTTTTCTAAAGAAAAATAGATCTCTCAAGCTAAGGTCGAATCTAGGCTAACTTTCTTACAAGTCGCATAGCCCCATTCAACAGGAAGTTGGGCAAGATCAATGGGCTCGTCAATGTCATGCAATGTTTGAAGCACTTTAACTTCGCAGTCAATTCGCGCCATTATTTGCAAGGTTTTAAGCGCTACCGTACTTGTGCTCCATGGCATATTTTCAAACAGTTGATTTTCAAAACGTTTCAGTGCCAGAAGCGCATAGCCACCATCGTAAGTCGGCAACAGCGAAGCATCGTAGTCATGCAGGGCTTGTGCTGCTTCATGCAATGTGAACACATCAATGGCTGGGCAATCGGTGCCTATCAGTAAAACAGCTTCACCACCGCGAGTCGTGCGAGCAACTGCGCGAGCCATGCGCTCACCCAGGTCGCCGTCACCCTGCGCACTCCAAATGATATTGTTTGGTAAATCCAAGTTTTGCCAAGCAAGGTCAGTCGGATCAGGCGCGGCACAAATTTCAACAACGCCTAGTTTCGCGGTCAAGGCTGTTTCTAAGGTATGCCGTAGCATTTTTTCGGCTAATTCTGCAGCCCCTTCAGCTCCCAAAGCCGGTATCAGCCGCGTTTTGGCAAAGCCTGCAACAGGCGCTTTCGCCATGATCACAATACGAACAGGCATCATGTGTACAACTCCGCTAATAGTTTTGGGTTTTGACCCCGCCAATACGCCCAACGCAAGCGCCACATTAAAAAAATCGTTGTCCACACCCCCCGAGTTTCCCAGCGTCTGCCAGAAGTGACCACGGGTGAAGAAATACAAGTTGGACGCGATAGCTGGCGCAAACGGCGCGACGCTTCAATATCTTCCATCAACGCCAGTTCGGGGAAACCGCCTATCGCTTGATACGCAGTTCGCGTCATAAACATCGCTTGGTCACCAGTCGCAATGCCTGTCAGGCGCGAGCGCCAATTCATCATGCGTGCCACAACGCCCAGCATCCAAGGCTTGCCGTCAATACGTACATCAAACCGTCCCCAGCAGATATTGCCGACCAAGCTGGATGCCATAGCTTCAAGTGCATTTTGAGGCAAATGCGTATCTGCATGCAAAAACAGCAACACATCGCCAGTGGTTTGTGCTGCGCCTTCGTTCATTTGCCACGCTCGGCCTTTGGGGGAGGTGATGACACGCAAGCCAGCATGTTTGATCAAAGTTACTGTGTCATCAGCGCTGCCACCGTCTACAAAAACGAGCTCAATGTCTTGGGTTGCCGTTTCTCGCATCGCGACCAAAGAGGCCAAGATGCGAGGCAAAGCCAGCGCTTCGTTGAAAATAGGGATAACAATGGCAATCTTCATACTATCAACCATGCTTCTTATCAAGCAGGCAATGCTCCCGCACAACTGCTGCCTTGCCCAGCGGTGCAGCCATAGCAGTGGTCAGCAACGCGAATGGGTTTTCCATGCAAATCGTTACTCAACAAATCGCGCAGGTGCGGACGGTTGATAGTCGTCGCTTCGGCGTTGATTTCAGTCGGAATGGCCAGTTCAAGCTGCTGGTTAAAGTCGCAGTCGTACAAGTAGCCCTGCCAATCCACGCTCACCGTGCTGCGGCACATCACATGTTCTAAATTTTCGGCTAAAAAATTGTCGTGCAGCAATTGCATATAGGGTGCAAAGGTTTTTTTGGAAATCAGCATCGACCCAAAGCGTTTGATGGGCATGTTGGTCAAGGCAAACAACTCGTTGAACACAATGCCAAAGTGCGAAAACAGCTCACGCTTGTAGTCCGCTTGCAAATTACTTTGGTTGGGCGGTAGGCTAGGGCCTTGTGGGTTGTAGACCAAATTCAAGATCAAACCCGTGCCCGGTTGGCCGTAGCCCAAGGCATTGAGCTTTTGCAGCGCAGCAATGCTGAGATCAAACACGCCTTTGCCGCGTTGTTTGTCCACATTTTCTAGGGAATAGCACGGCATGGAGGCGACCACTTCCACTTTTTGATCTGCTAAAAACTCGTCCAAATTTTCTTGCCCAGGTTCAAACAAGATCGTCAAATTGCAGCGGTCGATCACCCGCACACCCTGCGCGCGCGCTTCAGCCACAATGCGCTTGAAACCTTGGTGCAGTTCAGGCGCGCCGCCGGTTAAATCTAGGGTTTCAATCTTGCGTGTTCGCAGCACTTGACCGATCATGTCTATCAGACCATCGTCCATCATCTCCGTGCGATGTGGCCCTGCGTCAACATGGCAGTGCACGCACGATTGGTTGCATAAATAACCCAAGTTGACCTGCAGGGTGCTCAGGTGCTTGCGCGTCAGCGCTGGGAAGTTGGTGGCTTGAAGCAACGGTAAAGTGGCGTGCATGTATTTCCTGTATTTCTAGCTGTATTTTCTAAGAGTGTTCTAAACTTAGTCGCACATATTGCACCTATATTACAGTGTCTAGCATTTAAAGTTACATAGTCGCAAAGACGATAGGGATAAATTCATCATGCAAAAAACTTTGGTTGGCGTTATCGGTGGCAGTGGTTTGTACAACATGGATTCGCTGCAAAATGCGACCGAGCACCACATGGACACCCCTTTCGGCAAACCCTCAGATGTCGTCGTCACGGGCAGCATTGATGGCGTGGGCGTGGCCTTCATCGCTCGGCATGGACGCGGGCACCGCTTGATTCCCTCTGAAGTGCCCTACCGCGCCAATGTTTACGCCCTCAAACAACTGGGCGCGAAGTATCTGATCTCCTTGTCGGCCGTCGGCTCCCTCAGCGCAGACATGAAGCCGCTGGACATGGTGTTGCCCGACCAGTTTATTGACCTCACCAAGCGCCGCGACAGCACCTTTTTTGGCAACGGTGCGGTGGCGCACACCTCACTGGCAGAGC
>JAYWCQ010000120.1:0-13790 GCA_043780435.1 Polaromonas sp. | reverse complement strand
TTTTGTGCTGGGCTGGATGGCGTCAAGCTTTGATTTACGCCAGCTGCGCATGGAAAACCGCCAAGCGCCTAAGGCTTATTTCAAAGGACTCAATTTTTTGCTGAATGAACAGCAAGACAAAGCGATTGATGCTTTTGTAGAAGCCGTTCAAAGCGACCCTGACACCTCAGAACTGCATTTTGCACTCGGAAATTTGTTTCGTAGGCGTGGTGAATATGACCGCGCTGTGCGCGTGCACGAGCATCTGCTGGCTCGAGGTGATTTGAGTCAAGCAGAAAGCGAACGCGCGCAGCATGCCTTGGCGTTAGATTTTTTAAAAGCGGGCTTGCTTGATCGCGCAGAAGATGCCTTGCGCAAGTTAAACAACACGCCCTATGAGGCGCAATCGCTCCTGTCCTTACTCGCCATTTATGAGCGTTCGCGTGATTGGGAACATGCCTCTGAGATTGCCGAGAAGCTGCAAGCCGCTGGCCATGGCAGCTTCAGCAGCAGACAAGCCCATTATTTGTGCGAACAAGCCTCCGTCAAGGCGAAATTGGGCGAGCTTGGCCGAGCTAAAGCATTGCTAGACCAAGCCATCGCTGCCGCACCACAAGCGCCACGTCCGCATATTGATTTAGCCAATATCATGAAAAGCATGGGTGACGCTTTGGCTGCTTATCAAATGTTGAGCGCCCTGATAGTGCAAGACAGCTTGATTATTCCCCTGATTGCGAAACAGTTTGCGGCTTTAGCCAAAGAATGCCAGCGCACCGATCAAGCTTTGGTGTTGCTTCAAACCAGCTACAAAAAAAGTGCGTCCTTAGATGTGCTTGATGCCATTGTCCAATTAGATGCACTCACTCCATCAGGCAACTCAGCCCGAGATTGGTACGTCAAACATTTGGAAAATGAACCCTCATTAATCGCTGCTGCGCAGTGGATTTCTGGTGAAAAGCTAGAACATGAACAATTCCATCCACAAGTGCAGCGTGCGCTTGACCATGCGGTAACGCCACTGCGTCGCTACCGTTGCGCGGCTTGTGGTTTTGATGCCGTCCAACATTATTGGAACTGCCCAGGCTGCCAAACGTGGGATAGCTATCCTGCCAAACGCATTGAAGAACTTTAAAACTTCTTATATTTGTACATGACCCTTCCTAAGATGATTTTTAAGACAATTTCTAAAGAAGTTATTGCCAAAGCCAAGGTATTGGTGGTCGGCGATGCCATGCTTGATCGCTATTGGTACGGCTCTGTAGATCGTATTTCGCCCGAAGCACCCGTGCCTGTGGTGCGTATCACGCGAGAAGAAGACCGCATTGGTGCAGCAGCGAATGTGGCCTACAACGTCGTGACCATGGGTGCGCAAGCGTCCTTGCTGACCATTGTGGGTGATGATGAAGCAAGCCATAAACTCGAAGCTTTGGTTGCCACGACCGGCATTACCCCATACTTTGGGCGCGATGCGGACTTAAAAACCACCGTTAAATTGCGCATCATTGGCAGGCAACAGCAGCTCTTGCGTGTTGATTTTGAGAACACGCCTAAAACCGAGGTGCTAGCCTCGCAAACGTCCGCTTTTTCAAAACATCTGAGCGCGCACGATGTTGTTTTGTTTTCCGACTACGCCAAAGGTTGCCTAGCGCATGTGGTCGACATGATTGCATTGGCTCGCGCAGCAGGTAAATCCGTGTTGGTTGACCCCAAAGGCTCTGACTATACCCGCTATGCGGGAGCAACCGTCATCACACCGAACAAAAGTGAAATGCAAGCGGCCGTAGGTGCGTGGAAAGACGACGCGGAACTTGCCGTCAAGGCGCAAAATTTACGCACACAGCTCAAGTTAGATGCCGTTTTAGTCACGCGCAGTGAAGAAGGCATGTCATTGTTTGACGCCAACGGCTCATTGCATGTGTCAACCCATGCCTTAGAAGTGTTTGATGTCACGGGAGCAGGTGATACCGTGATCGCCACTTTAGCAACCCTGCTGGCAGCTGGTTTGTCATTGCGCGAAGCCATGCCTTTTGCCAACAAAGCAGGCGGTATTGTGGTGGGCAAATTTGGCACGGCCACCGTGTCGTTTAAAGAATTGTTTGAAAAAGACTGAAATAATGGATAAAACACCTTGTGTTGTCGTGACCGGCGCTGCTGGTTTCATTGGTTCCAACATCATCAAAGGCTTGAATGCACGCGGCATCGTCAACATCATCGCGGTGGACGATTTGACCCAAGGTGACAAGTTTTTAAACTTGGTTGATCTCAGCATTGCAGATTATGTGGACGCCAAGGTTTTCTACGAAAAATTTGCAGCCGGTAGCTACGGCAAAGTAGAAGCCGTTTTCCATGAAGGTGCTTGCAGCGACACCATGGAGCAAAACGGCCAATACATGATGGACAACAACTACCGTGTATCCTGCGATTTGTTTGTAGGTTGCCAAGCGCAAGGTACGCGTTTGCTCTATGCCTCCTCAGCTGCCACTTACGGCGGTAGCGACACCTTCATAGAAACACCCGCGTACGAACACCCACTGAATGTCTACGGCTATTCCAAGCTGTTGTTTGACCAGCGTTTGCGGCATGTGTTGGGTACAAAGTTTGAAAACACAAAAAGTCAAGTCGTCGGGTTTCGCTATTTCAATGTTTACGGCAACCGCGAGCAGCACAAAGGCCGTATGGCGAGCGTTGCTTTTCATCAATATCACCAATTCAAAGAGCATGGTCATGTGAAGCTTTTTGGTGAATACGGTGGCTATGCGCCCGGCATGCAACAGCGCGATTTTGTCTATATTGATGACGTTATCGCCGTGAATCTTTGGTTTTATGACAATCCGACTGTATCGGGCTTGTTCAATTTAGGAACTGGCTGCGCTCAACCGTTCAACGATATTGCAGAATCTGTCGTCAATACCCTGCTTCACCTTAAAAGTAAGTCCGCTAGCTATGAAGTTCAGAGATTAGATCAATTGGTTAGCCAACAATTGATTCAATACATCCCTTTCCCAGCCCCATTGGTTGGCAAGTACCAATGTCACACCCAAGCCGATTTAATCGCACTGAGAGCAGCTGGATGTGATCACGTTTTCGCCGATGTAGCGCACGGTGTTTCGTCTTACGTCCACCAATTGGCATCAAAATAAGCAAAAATTGACGCAAAACGACGATAAATCCACATAAATGCACTCAAATATTGCGATTTATGCGCTTTTTTCTATTCCCGTCAACCCCGCGTCATAAACACCCGTTATAGTTCTGCCCAGTCAAAAGCACTAAAAGCGTATTCAAACATTGAAAGAGAACTGGTTGGCTTTTAACTGAGACATGTTTTTGAGTTAGTTTTTTATTAGCTTTTTGTTAGTTTCTTTGTCTGTTTTTTTTATAAACCTAGGAGTTTCGATATGTTGAAAAAAATTCTGGCCACTTTGGTCATGATGTATGCAGCTGTTTCTTTTGCCGCTGTTGATGTGAACAAAGCCACAGCCGCAGAACTTGACAGCATCAAAGGCATTGGCCCCGCGATTTCTGCCAAAATTTTGGACGAAAAGAAAAAAGGTGGTAACTTTAAAGATTGGAACGACCTGGTCACACGCGTCAGTGGTGTGGGCGAAGCCAATGCTGCCAAGTTCTCAGCTGAAGGCCTGACTGTGGGTGGCGCAAGCTTCAAAGGCGCCGCTGCTGCTCCTGCAAAGGCGGCTGAAAAGCCAGTTGCTGCAAAAGACGCTAAAGACGCGAAGCCTGCTGCTACAACAGAGAAAAAAGCTGATGCGAAAGCGGATGCTAAGCCTGCTGCAGCCGCTCCTGCTGCTGCAGAGAAAAAAGCTGACATGAAAGCTGACCCAAAAGCCGAAGCAAAAGCTAAAAAAGAAGCTGATGTAAAAGCCAAGGCTGATGCTAAGAAAGCCAAAGACGACGAAGCCAAAGCCAAGAAAGAAGCTGCTGCTAAAGCAAAAGCTGCTGATGCTAAACCAGCTGCCGCAGAGCCCGCTAAGAAGTAATTTTTATCAGCGTATTGCAGGAAACTGCAATCCTCAAAAAACCCGCTGTACTCAAGTGCAGCGGGTTTTTTGTTGCCTGAAATATTGCACGTAGAATCCAAATCATCAATTCATAAGCTGCTACACGACAACCATGCTCACCCTTGCCGCCATTTGTATCGGTGCCAGCCTCGGCGCCCTCGCCCGCTGGCAATTGGGGCTCTGGCTAAACCCCAGCAGCCTAGCTGTTGGTTCACTTAGCTTGCCTTGGGGAACTTTAGCGGCCAATTTGATTGGCGGTTATTTGGTGGGCGTATGTGTCGCCGTGTTTCAAGCTATGCCAGACCTTGATCCTTTATGGCGTATGGCCTTGGTGACGGGTTTTTTAGGCGCACTCACCACCTTTTCTAGTTTCTCAGCCGAAGTTGTCACCATGCTGAATCAAGGGCGATACGCGCTGGCCTTGCTAACGGCTGGTTTGCATTTGTTTGGTTCGTTGGCCTTAACGATTATTGGCATGAAGTCAGCGGCATATGTTATAAATTGAGGGTAAGCCAACAAGCACAGCTGTAGAGACAACAGCTACTAGACTATAAGAGGGCAAAATGACACCAGTCGATGCAAGATTGAATCACATAGCCGTTGCACGTCGCACCATTTTGGAAAGTGGCGGCGCAGCACATGCAGGTTACCTGGATGGTTGGATTGAGCGTTCCTGGAAACGCTGTTTATCCATAGGCTACCAACCTCAAACAGCAGTTGAATTCGCTCAAATCAGTAGCCAAGACCTGCGCCGTGTCGACGTTGAAAACCATGAACTGATTCACGCCGCTAAACCGTTGATGGAAAAGCTAGGCCGCGCAATTGCCAGCACCCAATATTTCGCTATTTTGACCAATGCGCAAGGCATCGTTATCGACTCCAACGGCCCGATTGACCAAATCGACAAACGCGCAAAGTTAATCAGCCGTATTGGTGTGGATTTGTCTGAGAAAGCCATCGGCACCACAGCTATAGGTGCTGTTTTGAAGGAGTTACAACCTGTTTGGTTGCACCGAGGCGAACATTTTTTCGATGACAATACCGCCTTCAGCTGCGCCGGTTCACCCCTGTTTGGCTCACGCGGTCAATGTATAGGCATGCTGGACCTCACCGGCATCATGGTGCCAGAGCGCCCGGAGTTAAAACATTTAACCAGCTTGACGGCGCGCACCATTGAAAATGCCCTCTTGCTGCAACAGCCTCATCAATTGCTTTTGCGCATCAATTGGCCAGGCCAACCGCTGGGTGAAGATACCGATGGTTTGATCGCACTAAACAGCGACGGTTGTATTCTTGGTGCCAACCAAACGGCGCGACTGATGTTGCCACAATTGGCGCAACTCAACAGCTTCAACATGCATGCCAGTGATTTGTTTGCCATGCCGTTCACGATGTTGTTTGACACCTCGCGACGTGCGCACGTTGTTATTGAAGTGCCCTTGTGGTCAGGACTGCGACTCATCGCTCTGGCTTTGCGCCCAGAAAACGAGCGAACCAATATGCATATCCGCACCGATTCTGCTAATGCCAGCCATGCATTGCGCGATGTGGAGGCTGAAATGATCAAACAAGCCCTCGATCAAGCCCGAGGCAACATCGCCCAAGCTGCGCGCGACCTAGGTATCAGCCGTGCCACGCTGTATCGAAAATTAGTGACGGGTAAATCAGACAAAGCTCGAAAGCTTTTAAATTAAATTTTGAAAATTTCTTAATTTTATAGAAGATTTGCTATATTTTTAATAGCATCTTAGAATGTAAAAACCCCGGTTATAAGCATATTTATCACTTTAAAAAGCGATTCTAAGCTGTTTCACCTTTTAAAAATGCATCTGCCGCAGGCGACACGGCTCGCAGCTTCCCTGCATCAAAAAAGTCATCTACTGGCAAATACGCCAACAACTTACCGTGCTCCAAATACGCCACATGCGTCGCAAGCCGTTTGACTTGGCCTAAGTTGTGGCTTGAAAATACCAGCGTCATGTTTTGTGCGGCAAAGTCATGCATCAGCGCCTCCACCTCGCGCTTGGCGTGCGGATCCATGCTGGCGGTGGGCTCGTCTAGCATCAGCACATTTTGCAGTGACGGATCTGACAAACACACCCATGCACGCGCCAAGGCCACGCGCTGCTGCTGGCCTTGCGACAGCGTTTTGGCGGATCTCAAAGCCTCGTTTTGCAGCCCAACCTGCGCTAACGCCTCCAAAGCCCGCGTTTTAGCTTCTGCCCAGCGCACACCGCCTAGCCACAAACCCATGGCCACATTGGCTAGCGTGCTCGTGCGCAGCATGTGTGGCCGCTGAAACAGCATGGCTTGCCGTATATTGGCATCAGTCTGCAAGTTTCCCGCCATGTACCCTGATTTTTGACTACTTTTAGGCGTAATCAAGCCATTCAGCACCCGCAGCAAGGTGCTTTTGCCGCTCCCGTTCGACCCAATCAGCGCCAAGCGCTGACCTTGCAGAATCTGCAAATCAAGGTTTTGCAAGGCGGCTGTTTGCCCAAAATGCACGGACACGGCTTTGAGATCGAACAACACCGGCGTGTTAATTATCTGAAGCGTCATAACCGCACACCTTTTGCCGATTCACCCGAGCTACCCAAAGCAGCTCGCACCGCAGCCACCAATGCGTTCAGCAGCAGCACCACCGCCAGCAGCACCAAGCCCAAGCCCAGCGCCAGCGGCAGGTCACCCTTGCTGGTTTCCAGCGCAATGGCTGTCGTCATCACCCGTGTGAAGCCTTCAATATTGCCTCCCACCACCATCACCGCGCCCACTTCGGCAATAGCGCGGCCAAAAGCGGCCAGCAGCACCATCAGCACCGCGAAGCGCTCGTCCCACACGTGCAGCACAGCGCGCATGAAGCTGCTTGCCCCCATAGACTGCAGCTGTTCGCCATGCAACACGTCAGCATCTTCCACCAGCTGCCGCGTCAGCGCCGCCACAATCGGCAACACAAGCAGCGCCTGCGCCAAAACCATCGCTTTAACGCTGAACAACCACCCCAAATACCCCAAGGGCCCGGAGCGCGACAGCAGCAAATACACCAGCAATCCCACCACCACAGATGGAATCGCCAACATCGTGTTCAGCAGCGCCAACACGCCGCCCCGTCCCTGAAACCGTGCTACTGCCAGCCAAGCGCCCAGCAAAACACCCAAACCACTCGCCAAAAGTGTCGCAACGCCGCTCACCCACAGCGACCGCCCAACAATAGCCCACAAAGCGCCATCACCCGAAGCGATGAGCGAGAAAGCGGTGGTGAAAGATTGGCTGATGGAATTCATTCAGAACGTGAAAATGACGAGGTTAGCAAGGATAGCGGCAAATTATTTTTTGGACAGCATTTCACACAACAAGGTGATGCGCTCGTTCATTTCATCTAAGGACGTGCATTCACCGGCAGACAAAAGAACGCCTGTATTCGATACCAGCTCAACAACCGTGATGTCCATGCTGTATGCCTGCTCCCACGCTTCAATCGACGCGGAATATTGCTTGGTAATAACATCTACGGTTAGCCTTGAACCATCTTCAGAGCGTTTTATATTGCTTTGAAGAGCTGGGTTTGACAGCTCTTTCCAAGTAGCAACAACCGTTTCAATGAATGTCATAGATTGATAAACGCGCTAAATTGTCTAAATTTACTATGAATTTAATAGCTACTCAGGCAATAAATACGCCGGCTAGAGGCATATTTATGCCCATTATTCAACTCTCAACACATCCGTCGGCTTGAACCCTAAATCTGCGGCTTTGCCTTTGCGCGCACGGGCGGCGCGGGCGTTGTTGAGGCTGCGGATTTCCAGGGTTTCTTCACGGAGTTTGCCGCCTCGACCTATGCCTTTGATGTTGATGCTGCGGGTGTACGCCGCTGCGCCGGCTAGGGTGTCTTTGGCTTCCAAATCAATCAACATCAAGCCTCTGCCACCATGGGTCATGACTTTCAAGTCGTTGATTCCAAAGGTTAATATGCGACCACCAACGGAGGCGCAAGCCACGTGCGTGGCGGCGAACGGTGGCACGGCGGCGGCGTTAGTAGCCAGCGACGGCCGATTCATAGACTCGCCATCGTTACAGGTCACAAACGCTTTGCCGGCTTTAAGGCGGGAGGTCATGCTCTCGACCGTCGCTAAAAAGCCGTAACCCGCAGAACTTGATAACAGCAAACTAGCGCAGGTTGGGCCTGCAAAGTAGTGGACTAATTTTGTGCCTGATTCTAATTCAATCAGCGTCGTCACCGGCTGACCATCGCCCCGCGCACCTGGCAGCATGGCGACAGGGACGGAATAGACGCGACCATTGCCACCGAATGCCAACAACGTATCTACTGTGCGGCATTCAAACGTGCCGTACAAATCATCGCCCGCTTTGAAAGCGAAGCTGGACGCCTCGTGCCCATGCGCTGTGCGTGCGCGAACCCAACCCATGGAACTCACGACGACCGTCACCGGCTCATCAACGATTTTCACTTCGACGACAGATTTTTTCTCGGTTTGAATCAGCGTGCGGCGTTCGTCGGCAAACTGTTTGGCATCGGTCTCGATTTCTTTGATCATCAAGCGGCGCAAAGCCGCTGGACTGCCCAAAATCTCTTCTAGTTTGCCCTGCTCGGTGCGCAATTCAGCCAATTCTTGCTCGATTTTGATGGCTTCTAAACGCGCCAATTGGCGCAGGCGAATGTCCAAAATATCGTCGGCTTGACGGTCTGACAAATTGAAACGGGCGATTAACGCGGCTTTGGGTTCGTCTGCCTCACGAATAATCGCGATCACTTCGTCGATGTTCAACAAAACGAGGGCGCGACCTTCCAAGATATGAATGCGGTCAAGCACTTTGTCCAGCTTGTACTGAGAGCGTTTGCCAATGGTTTGGTGGCGGAACTCAATCCACTCGTTCAGCATTTGGCGCAGCGACTTCAGTGTCGGGCGGCCGTCAATGCCAATCATCGTGAGGTTGATCGACGACGAAGTTTCCAGCGACGTGTGTGCCAAAAGCGCCGTAATCAGCTCTTGCTGTTCGATTTTGCTGGTTTTGGGCTCGAAAACAAGGCGCACAGCCGCGTCTTTGTTGGACTCATCACGCACCACGTCCAACACCGCCAGCACGCTGGCTTTGAGGTTGGTTTGGTCCAAACTCAGCGCTTTTTTGCCGATTTTGACTTTGGGGTTGGTGATTTCTTCAATTTCTTCCAGTACTTTTTGGGTGCTCACGCCAATCGGCAACTCGGTGACAACCAACTGCCACTGGCCACGCGCTAATTCTTCAATCTTCCAGCGTGCGCGCACTTTTAGCGAGCCACGGCCTGTGCGGTAAGCGTCGGCAATGTCGGCAGCGCTGCTGATGATTTGTCCGCCGCCCGGGTAATCTGGGCCTGGGATGATGGCGAACAGATCGTCGTCACTTAGTTTGGGCGTTTTGATCAATGCCACGCATGCATCGGCAATTTCGCGCAAATTGTGGCTTGGGATTTCAGTCGCCAAACCGACTGCGATGCCGCTGGCGCCATTGAGCAAGGTAAACGGCAAACGCGCAGGCAATTGGCTGGGCTCGGTTTCACTGCCGTCGTAGTTGGGTGCAAAATCTACCGTGCCTAGGTCGATTTCGTCCATCAGCAAGCTGGTGATTTTGGCCAAACGTGCTTCGGTGTAGCGCATCGCGGCGGCGCCGTCGCCATCGCGTGAGCCAAAATTACCCTGACCGTCAACCAGCGGGTAGCGTTGCGAAAAGTCTTGCGCCATGCGCACCATGGCATCGTAGGCGGCAGAGTCGCCGTGCGGGTGGTATTTGCCCAAAACGTCACCCACCACGCGGGCAGATTTGACGGGTTTCGCACCTACGTTGCCGTTCGCCCCGCCGTAGCCCAAACCCATGCGCGCCATGGAGTACAAAATACGACGCTGCACCGGCTTTTGACCATCGCACACATCGGGCAAAGCGCGGCCTTTGACGACGCTGAGCGCGTATTCAAGGTAGGCGCGCTGGGCGTAGGTGGCTAAATTGAGTTCATCATCAGCACCGGATTCACCAGCTAAGCCAGTTGAGTGTGGGGGTTCAGGAGGTTCAATGGAGGTCAAGTCAAGTTGGGTGGGGGCGGTCATGAAACTGTAAAAACTGAGTATGTTGTGCTGAAGCGATGTTGTGATGATGCTTGGTTTTTGCTTAATTTTGAACCGTCGCAGAATCGGTAGTAGCCATGGGTGCAACCATATTGCCTCTGCCTACCGCGCCCCCCATCTGCATACGGACGCGGTTTGGTGTGCTTTCTGTTTCGGCAGCGTTTCGTAGGCTGGCGATAACAACGGGCGGTTTGAGCGCCAAGTAAGTTTGAACCACGGTTTTGACATAGTTCTGCGTTTCTTTGTAAGGCGGAATTTTGTTGCCGTATTTTTGAACAGCGCCCTCACCCGCGTTGTAAGACGCAATGGCCAACTCCATTTGACCCGGAAACATATTGATCAACATACGCAAATACTTGGCGCCCGCGTTGATATTGGTTTTCGGGTCGCGCAGTTTTTGCTCGACGCTATTTTTTTTGTCGGCATTCACGCCAACGCGTTTAGCGGTGTCTGGCATCAGCTGCATCAAGCCAATCGCACCTTTGGGCGAGACGGCCAGTGGGTCAAAACCCGATTCTGCGACGATGAGCGCCTGCAACAGCTCAAAATCAATGCGGTGTGTTTTTGCCGCATCACGCATGTGGTGGCGCACGGCTTTGAAGCTGGGCGACACATCGAAATACGCTTGAATTTTGGAATTGGCCTTGTCTTTGGCGGCTAGGCTGGCGGCGCTTTCGGGCACTGAACTGCCATTTGAAACGCTGTTTAAGCCACTATTCGTTGTGTTTTTTGCCGCATTTTTCGACACATTTTTTGACACCAAGCCCTGCTGTGTATCAAAACTTTCGCCGCCTTTGAAAAACAACTCATAGCGTGCATCCACCCGTTCAGCGGCGAAATGCGCCACGCCTTTTTCGTCAATGAATCCATACACATCCGCACGCGCGAATTGCTGCGAAAATAATAGCAGAATAGGTAATAAATACGCCGTCTTGAGGCGTAATTTACCTATAAATTTAGCAATTTTATTAAAAATAGAAGCTGCCATCATATTGTTTAAATATCTACTTCCACCGAATCACCGTGCAGCTCCATCAGCTCACGCCGGCTGGAGGCTTCGCCTTTTCCCATCAACTTGGTGATCAAGTCCTCGGTCTCCTTGAAATTCATCTTACCCAGTTCAACGGGCAGCAAGCGTCGCGTGTCGGGGTTCAGCGTGGTGTCCCACAGCTGCTCGGCATTCATTTCGCCCAATCCTTTGAAGCGGCTGATCGCCCAGCTGCCTTCTTTCACATTATCTTTGCGCAGTTTATCCAAAATCGCCTCTAACTCGCCGGCGTCTAAGGCATAGACCTTAGACGCCGGTTTTTTCCCCCGTGCGGGCGCATCAACCCTGAAAAGCGGTGGCCGCGCCACGAAAATATGACCCGTTTCTATCAATTTGGGGAAATGGCGAAAAAACAGGGTCAACAATAGCACCTGAATGTGCGAGCCGTCAACGTCCGCATCACTCAAAATGCAGACTTTACCGTAGCGCAAACCGGTTAAATCAGGCGAATCGTTCGGCCCATGCGGATCTACGCCGATGGCGACGGAGATGTCGTGGATCTCGGTATTGGCAAACAAGCGGTCGCGCTCGACCTCCCAGGTGTTCAAAATCTTGCCCCGCAGCGGCAAAATAGCTTGGTTTTCTTTATTGCGCCCCATTTTGGCGCTGCCGCCAGCGGAGTCTCCTTCAACCAAAAACACCTCGTTGTACAAAATGTCTCGGCTTTCGCAATCGGTCAGCTTGCCTGGCAGCACCGCCACACCCGAACCTTTGCGTTTTTCGACTTTTTGACCCGCTTTTTGGCGCGTTTGCGCGGCTTTGATGGCCAATTCAGCCAATTTTTTGCCGTAATCGACATGGTGGTTCAGCCACAGCTCTAAAGAAGGACGCACAAAACCTGAGACTAAGCGCACCGCATCACGCGAATTCAGCCGCTCTTTGATCTGCCCCTGAAACTGCGGGTCTAGCACCTTGGCGGACAGCACATAGCTGGCGCGGGCGAAGACGTCTTCTGGCATCAGCTTCACGCCTTTAGGCAGCAAACTGTGCAGGTCGATAAAGCTTTTCACGGCTGTGAACAAACCATCACGCAGCCCGCTTTCGTGCGTGCCACCGGCGCTGGTGGGGATCAAATTGACATAACTTTCACGCACCGGCGCACCGTCTTCAGTGAAGGCCACGCACCACTGCGCGCCCTCGCCCTCGGCAAAGCTTTCACTGGCCGCATCGGCAAAGCCTTCTTCTTCAAACAAAGGAATCACAGGGTCGTTGTTTAGAGTTTGCATCAAATAATCGCGCAAACCGCCTTTGTATTGCCAGTTTTGGGTTTCTTTGGTTTTCTCGTTACTCAGCGTTACCGTCACGCCGGGCATAAGCACGGCTTTGCTGCGCAGCAAATGCGTCAGCTCAGCCATCGGCAAGACGGCGGTTTCGAAGTATTTGGGGTCAATCCAGACCCGCACCGTCGTGCCGGTTTTGCGGTCACCGTCTGCAGTTTTGCGTATTTCCAAAGGCTCGACCACATCACCCGCTGCAAAAACGAGCTTGGCAACTGAGCCTTCGCGGTAGCTGATAGCCTCCAAACGTTTTGCCAACGCATTGGTCACACTCACGCCCACGCCATGCAAACCGCCCGAGAAGCTGTAAGCGCCGCCTTTGCCCTTATCAAACTTACCGCCCGCATGCAGCTGGGTGAACACCAGCTCAATCACAGGCGCATTTTCCGTCGGATGCATGCCAAACGGGATGCCTCGGCCGTCGTCTTCAATACTGACCGAGCCATCGCTGTGCAATGTCACCTTGATCTTTTTGCCATGCCCTGCTAGCGCCTCGTCGGCCGAGTTGTCCAACACCTCTTGGATAACGTGCAGCGGGTTGTCGGTGCGCGTGTACATGCCAGGGCGTTGTTTGACAGGCTCTAGGCCTTTCAAAACGCGGATCGAGCTTTCGGAATATTCAGCAGGGGTAGATGAAGATGATGCGGGTTTCGTTGCCATAGAGTTACATTGTAGACGGTTGCAAATGTTTACTGTACAAATAATCAGTATAACGAATTTAGAGGCTTAGTTCGCATGCGACAGCCAGTAGTGACGAACTTGGCTAAACTCAAGTCATATGACGACATCACTACAAATACACAAACCCCTCAGCCTCAGTCAAGTTCTGATCTGCGGCGCCGCCATCGTCACGCTGGCCATGGGCATTCGTCACGGCTTTGGGTTGTGGCTGCAGCCGATTACCACGCAGTACGGCTGGACGCGGGAAAATTTCGCCTTTGCCATTGCGATTCAAAACCTCTCTTGGGGCGTTACCGGCATTGCGGCGGGCATGCTGGCGGACAAGCTTGGCGCGTTCAAGGTCATCATAGGCGGTGCGATTCTTTATGCGCTGGGCTTGTTTGGCATGGCTTATATGTCAACACCCTTTCTGTTTGCCCTGTCAGCCGGTGTGCTGATTGGCGCAGCGCAGTCTGGCACAACATACGCGGTGATTTATGGCGTGATTGGGCGCAACGTACCACCTGAAAAGCGCAGCTGGGCGATGGGTGTGGCTGCAGCGGCAGGCTCGTTTGGACAATTTTTGATGGTGCCGACCGAGGGCTTTTTGATCAGCAGCTTTGGCTGGCAGCAAGCGCTGGTGATGCTGGGTTTTGCCACGCTGTTGATGATTCCACTGTCGTTCGGCTTGCGA
>JAYWCQ010000119.1:0-3154 GCA_043780435.1 Polaromonas sp. | reverse complement strand
ATTATACAGAATTTACCCACGGTCACACAGGGCGCATTTCACAGCGTTTCTTCGATCTCGGCTGCAAACAATGCCTCTTGTTTGAAAACATTGTCACTATCAAACCGCTTGGCCGCGAGTTCGAGATTGATCTTGGCTTGTTTGAAATAGCTGTCTTTCAATTCAATCCCGATAGCCTTGCGACCCATTGAAACCGGGCTGTAAACCTCCGATCCAACACCCATGAATGGCGTCAAAACAACTTCGCCTTCGTTGCTGTAAAGCTCTACCAGCCGGTCAATGACGTCCAGCTGCAAAGGGTGGACGTGCTTCTCGTCGTCCTCTTCGCGGCTGTCACGGAATGGCAACACGTTGTCAATGCGAATATCGTCCCACACGCTTGAAGCGTAGCGTTGCCATATGTAGTGCGACAACTTATTCGACTTCGGGTCTTCGTGGTCTTTGTAGGTATTTTTCAGATACTCCCAAAGCTCAGTCTCAGTGAACTTTGATTCGTTCGCGTTGTTGAATGCGCGCAGAATGTTTGGCAGAATTGGCGTCTCACCAAAGTAACGCTTCAAGCCATGCGGGTGCGTCACAGGGACGGCGTTATCACCTTTTTTGGTGAACACCAGCACGTAATCTGGCATGGCCGTAAAGCACTGTGTCGAGTCCTCGACAATCAATTTGTGCATGAGGCTTTTCACCATCGTCCGCATACGAACTTTAAGCGGCTCTTTCCATATCGTGATGCGGTTGCGGTACTGGAAGCCGTACTTTTCATGCAAGCGGATGATCTCGTGCGGAAAGTCCCACAGGCGGCAGGAGTTGTCAAAAACATCGGTGCAATGCACGGCAGTCACACGGCCCGGTTTAGTGACCCGAGCAATCTCTGAAATTAGGAAGTCGTACTGATCCAAGAACTGCTCTTTGTTCTCGCAGTTGGAAAAATCACGCTCGCTTGAGCTGTAGTTGTACAGCCCGGCGAATGGCGGCGAGTACACCGACATATCCACCGACGCGTCGGGAATGGTGGGCATGACTTCCATGCAATCCGAACAGTAAATGGCATAGTCTGGTGTGATGATTTGGTCTTTGGTATTCATTTGAGAAACTCCGGTAATTTGGCGGTTTGGTTAAATTCTTTGACTGAAAAACTGAAATCCTGATTGGCGGCGGCAACTAAATTGCCGTAAAGTTCAATGGCTTTTTGTGTCTTTTGCTCCAATGCTTCTAATACGCGACCCTGACCCTCTGAAATCACCATGTCACAGGTGACCTCGGACTTTTGTCCAAAACGCCAGAATCGGCGAATGGCTTGGTAATATTGTTCGTAGCTCCATGTTGGAAAAAATACGGTGTGCTTGCAATGCTGCCAATTCAAGCCCATTGAGGTCATACGTGCTTTTGTGACCAATCGTTTGATCTCGCCGCGTGCGAAAGCGACCAAAATTTCTTCCTTCCGGTCAATCGACATACCGCCGATGATCTCCACCGCATCGCTGTCCAAGGTTTTCAGGAGCGAGCTTTCTTCATTCAGATTGCACCAGTAAACCGAGGTCTTGTCGCCCGCCAATTGCACTGCCTGTTCACAGCGTTCTTTGACCGTCAGCTTTTGTTCTTCACGCACTTCGTTCATGGTCTTGGCGGGCATGGCAAACAAGGAATCTTGCCCATCAATGCACAAGGTCTTGCTATTTTGAACCATGTGTTTGTTAACATGCAAAGCAGGTAGGTCATAACCATTGTCAGAGAAGCCCAAGTCAGACGGCTTCTTGACCATCACTGACCACTGATTCACCCAGGCGAAGAAATCTCGTTCGGCATGCGGCTTGAGGTAGAACTTTTCGCCAATGTTGCGATTGTTGCTGTCCACGCTGTTTTGATTCGACTTGAAGAACTTGGTCAGCATGTCCATGTAGCCCATGTAGCCCAATGCCTCAGAGCTATTGCCCAGCTCAATAAAGTCGTTCGGGCTTGGTGTAGCCGTGCTCAGAAAGCGATAGGGCACGCGCTTAATAAAGGCGACGATTTGATCCCGAGTCTGACCTGCAAAGTTTTTCAGAATGCTCGACTCATCCAGCATCACGCACTCAAAATCATTCGGGTTTAGCAGGTGCAGGCGCTCATAGTTGCATACCGTGATTTTCTTGGTGATCGTGCCATCTTTGCTGTGTGCAATGTCGGCCACTTCAATCCGTGCGGCCTCGTCGATGAACTGAAACGCCACCGCCAGCGGCGTCAAAATCAGCACGCGCTTATTTGTTTTTCGGATGATGTTTTCTGCGATGGCTATTTGCAGCAAGGTCTTGCCCAGACCGGTATCAGCAAACATCCCGATCCGGCCTTTGTGTATGGCTTTGTCAATGATGTGTTTTTGAAAATCAAATGCTGATTCAGGCATCCAGACTGGATCGAAACCGAAGCTGCCCGTGCTATGTGTTTTGTTTTTAATGAAGTCTGCATAATTCATACCGTCACCCATCCTAAAGTTTTAGTCCCATTACCCATAGAGCGGCTATGTACCGTGTCAGATCGGCGGATGTAGCCATCCCTTGCCGCCTGGTTGAAAATCTTTCCCCACTCACGTAAATCAGAAGGGGCAATGCCTTTTTTAATCGCGCTCAAGGTGACAGCCTCAGCGCAGAATGAGCTGCGTTGGCGTTTGGCAAAGCGGATGAGAAAGCCGAGTGCGTCTTGCTCGAATGTCATTTTCTTGCCTCCAGCATGGCGTCTGCAATCTTATAAGCCTCCTCGGCATCCCGGCTGTATGAGGTGCAGAGGCCGATTACATGCACTATCGCCTTGGCTGCGAAGTAATCGCGCAAATCCATTCCTGGGCTAGCCCATTTTTGTTCGTAGTTGGTTTCTTCGGTCGGGAAAGCTAGAATTACTGATTCTTTGTTCATTGTGACCTCGCGTTGTTGTTTTTACCCTTGAGCCGTGCTTGTTTATCAGCGTCCGCTTGAGCCGTGCGTGAGAACGTGATTGAGTTGGCTGCGTTGTTGCGCAACACATTCGCCCTGCGCCGTTCGAGCCGCTCTTCTTTGGTCATCAGCGCCGTGATGGATTGCTCTTTCACCGATGGCTTTGGGCCTGTCTTAGCGGTAAGCCGTGGCACTTCACGGCCTTCGCATTCCTCGCGCCAATGAAAGGCGCTTACGGCGCGGATGGG
>JAYWCQ010000118.1:0-6840 GCA_043780435.1 Polaromonas sp. | reverse complement strand
GGCTTTGAGACAGACGTGAAAACCACACTCAAATTGGCGGCGAATAACAAATAATTTCATCGCAGGCTGAAATTTCCTTACAAAACACGTGTTTTTGCATGGAATCGCAATTCCCGATAAAATTAGTTAACTATTAAATTCGATATAGATATTCCTGATTGGAGAACGCCATGAGCGCAGTTGCTGAAAACATTCAAACCCAAATGCCAGAACCCATCGTCTTTACGGACAATGCGGCCGCCAAAGTAGCAGACTTGATCGCCGAAGAAGGCAATCCCGACTTGAAATTGCGCGTGTTTGTGCAAGGCGGCGGTTGCTCAGGTTTTCAATATGGTTTCACTTTTGATGAAATCACCAACGAAGACGACACCACCATGTCAAAAAATGGCGTGTCGCTCTTGATTGATGCGATGAGCTATCAATACTTGGTCGGCGCTGAAATTGACTACAAAGAAGACTTGCAAGGCGCGCAATTCGTCATCAAAAACCCAAATGCGACAACCACTTGCGGTTGTGGCTCAAGCTTCAGCGCTTAAATATACTATTGATTCGCCCAGTTATGCTGGGTAAATCGCACCTAAGATACGGGAGCCTTGTGCTCCCGTGACGCTTTTAAAGCTCGCTGTTTCACGTCGAATTGCTTTTCTCGCCAACCAAGCAAATGCAGCCGCTTCGACCTGCAAGGGTGGCAAACCAAACGCTTCCGAGCTGGCCACCACCCTATTTGGTAAAGCAGCTTGTAATCGGCGCATCAGGTGGCCATTTAACGCGCCACCGCCGCAAACAACCAATGTTTTAGCGTTGCCAGCAAAGACTTTTACGTTTTTAGCGGCCGCCAAGGCCGTGAGTTCAGTCAGCGTTGCTTGTACGTCAACGGGCGCAACATCCTCAAATCCTTGCATATATTGCTGCAACCATGCTGGATTGAACAAATCACGCCCTGTACTTTTTGGCGGTATTTTGCCGATAAATGGCTCTGCCATGAGTTGGTTCAACAACGCTTGGCCAACCTGCCCAGCAGCCGCCCAGGCGCCATCTGCGTCATAAAACTGGCCGGTATGCTTGTGGCACCAATGGTCCATCAACGCATTGCCTGGCCCGCAATCAAAGCCAAGCACAGGTTCATCTTTTCCCAAGACGCTGAGGTTGGATATACCGCCCATATTGAGCACCGCAACAGCCTCGTTTTGATGCCCAAAGATGCCCTGGTGAAAAGCGGGGACCAAGGGCGCGCCTTGGCCGCCAGCAGCCACATCACGGCTTCTGAAGTCGGCCACCACATCGATTTGGGTCAACTCGGCCAACAAGGCTGGGCTGTTCAACTGCAGCGTATAACCCGTGCCATCAAACTCGCCAGGGCGATGGCGCACCGTTTGCCCATGTGCGCCTATAGCGCGAATATCGGTGGGTTTGAGGTTTGTTTGCGCAAGGAGCTGCGCCACCACCTGCGCGTAAACACGCATTAAGGCATTGGCGGCCAATGCGGCGCGATGCAGTTCGTTATCGCCCGCAGAATTCAGCGCTAACAGCTCTGCCCGCAAGCTTGCAGGAAAAGGGGCACTTGCGAAAGCGCTAACTTGGGCGCTAACTTGGGCGCTAACTTGGGTTGTAACTTTGGCTGTTTGGCCAGCAAAATCGTAAATAACGCCATCCACACCATCCAATGATGTGCCAGACATCAAACCGATGTAACGCTCAGACATCTGCTTATTCGGCGCTGGCAAGTCTCACAGATGCCGCTTGCGCCAGCTGACTGCGCATGAAGGCAGAAGCTTTGTCAAACACCGGCTTAGCAGATGCCGACAAAGGTGCCGCACCACCACCTTCGGCCACCAGCGTCAACGGGTCTCTGTGCTCGCCATCCACGCGAAACTCAAAATGCAAATGTGGCCCCGTGCTGAAACCGGTGCTACCTACTGCACCAATGATGTCGCCTTGGGCAACATGTTGACCTTTTTTAACACCAATACGGCTTAAATGGGCAAACAAGGTGCTCTTGCCGTCGCGATGCTTGATTTCGATCACATTGCCATAGCCGCGCTGCATGGCGGCGAATTCAACCACACCATCGCCCACGGTGCGCACAGGTGTGCCCGTTGGCGCTGCGTAGTCAATGCCTTTGTGGGCGCGTTTGTCATTGGTGATGGGGTGCACACGAATGCCGTACCCGCTAGACATGCGGGTAAATTCAAGGGGTGATGCCAAAAATGCTTTACGCAGGCTTTCGCCGTTAAAGGTGTAATACTGGCCCTTGCTGCTAGCTGCGTCTTGGAACAACACGGCTTGATTGGATTTGCCATTGTTGACAAATTCAGCGCTCAGCACTTTGCCACTGCGCATGGTCTCGCCATCAGCCTGCAGGGTTTCATAGACGATTGAAATCCGGTCGCCTTTTCTCAACGAACGGCGAAAATCAATTTGACCCGAGAAAATCTCTGCCATTTGAATGGCCACAGCATCTGGAATGTTAGCCTCATCCATCGCTGCAAAAAGTGATGAACTGATGGTGGCACTGCCCAAAGCTTGCACGGAAACCAAAGGCGCGGTCTCGAAACGGGAAACAAATCCGGCATCCGTACGTTCAATCAGCAGGCGCTGAAACGTGTCATCTGCATCTTGATTCACCCAGCGCGCTGTCAATTTCAGCAAACGGCTGCCATTCGCCTCCACCGTCACCATGCGACCGGTGCGGCTCAACAACACTTGCTGCACTTCTTTGTTACTGCGCAAATACGCAGCAGCAGTGCTGTCAACCAGTCCCAAACGCTTCAACAGCGTCTCGGGGGTGTCACTCGCGCGCGTGGTGGTGGTGCGAAATAGGCTCAAAGGCGCTACTGGCAGTGCTACGAGCAGCTGCTTGCCATTTGCAGCTTGAGGCAGAGCGAGGTTTTCAATAATCTCACGCACGACAACATCTTGGCTGCTTGCATCGATTGAGGCGATCGCATACGCGCCGCCACCCATCGTCAACAACAGGGTGGCAACAGCTGCAGCCAAGCGCTGCGGATGACGGTGAACACTTTGCACAGCGCGGTTTAAAACGGCCTGCGCTGTACTTTGAAAATTAGTCAAATCGAATAACGCACGGGTGCGTGGTATGTTGGAATAAGCGACACTGCAGGGTAAGACAATGGCGGCGATAAAATGGGTCGCTTGTAGGCAACATCCTACAGTATAGCGTTTTCTTGCTTTTTTACAAAATACTTATATGAATCAATCACATAGCTCACAAACTGATACAAATGGCTTATCTGATACGGTCTCGGACTCGGTCAAAGAAGCCTTGCGTATCAGCTTGCGTGGCTGTGATGAGCTGTTGCCGCAGGCCGATTGGATCAAAAAATTGGTCAAATCTGAGGCGACCCTAACGCCGCTGCGCATCAAACTTGGCCTAGACCCCACGGCGCCCGACATTCATATCGGCCACACCGTGGTGCTGAACAAAATGCGCCAACTGCAAGATTTGGGGCACACCGTCATCTTTTTGATCGGTGATTTCACAAGCTTGATTGGCGATCCCTCTGGCCGCAACAGCACCCGGCCGCCGCTGACCAAGGAACAAATCCAGGCCAATGCAGAGACGTATTACAGGCAAGCGTCCTTGGTTTTAGACCCGGCGAAAACCGAAATCCGCTACAACAGCGAATGGAGCGACCCACTGGGGGCGCGTGGCATGATCGAGCTGGCCGCCAAGTACACCGTGGCGCGGATGATGGAACGCAACGACTTCAACGACCGCTTCAAAGCCGGCCAATCCATCAGCGTGCATGAGTTTTTGTACCCCTTGATGCAAGGTTACGACTCGGTTGCGCTCAAAAGCGACTTGGAACTGGGCGGTACCGATCAAAAATTCAACCTGCTGATGGGGCGCCATTTGCAGCAGGAATATGGCCAAGAGCCGCAGTGCATTTTGACCATGCCCTTGCTGGAAGGCTTGGACGGCATAGAAAAGATGTCCAAAAGCAAAAACAACTACATCGGCATTTCCGAAGACGCCAACACCATGTTTGCCAAGGTGCTGAGCATCTCTGATGTGCTGATGTGGCGCTGGTACACACTCTTGAGCTTCCAATCCGAAACTGCCATCGACGCGTTGAAAGCGGAAGTGGTCGCTGGTCGTAACCCCAAAGACGCCAAAGTCGCACTGGCCAAAGAAATCACCGCCCGCTTTCACTCCGCAGCTGCGGCTGATGCGGCGGAGCAAGACTTCATCAACCGCAGCAAAGGCGGCGTGCCGGATGAAATTACCGAAATCAGCCTGCCTTTGGGCGAAGGCGGTGCAGCCATCGGCATTGGTGCGCTGCTGAAAATGGCGAATTTGGCAGCCTCCAGCGGCGAAGGCAACCGTCTGATCGACGGCGGCGGCGTGCGTGTGGACTCTAATGTGGTCAGCGACAAAGGCTTGAAACTGGGCGCTGGCGTTTACGTGCTGCAGGTGGGGAAACGCAAGTTTTCCAAGGTAACTTTGAGTTAATATGCTATATATTTTATAGCATATTAGGCAATAAATACGCCGGCTAGAGGCTCTTTTAACCCTCTAAAACACTACTTTTGCAGCGTATGCAGCGGAATATCGTGCCGCAGCGCCAAAACATCTAGCTGCTTGCGTGTTCGACGGGCTATCCATGCAGCTATAGCCTCATGCGTTTGCGGGGAAAACAAGGTTTTCATACTTTCAACTTTGACACCCGCAAGCGCGCACAGTGATGCTGCAAAATGCGGCTCTAGTGCAGCGACCGCCACGCGGCCATCTTTGCAGGGGTAGACGCGGTAGCCGGCATGACCGCCACCGACGGCGGCGCCGGGTTTGGTTAAGCCCCAAGTGCGGGGCAGGCCGATGTAAGAGGCGGCTTCGGACAAAGCGACTTCGAGATATACGCCTTGATTTTTGCTGTGCCGCGTCAAAACCGCTTGCAACACCGCTTCCGTCGCCATCAGCGAGCCGCCCATGTCGGCATACAGGCTGGCTGGCAAGTCCAAACCGGGGATCAAGTCGTTTTCTGCCATGTATGTCAAATCATGGCCGGGCTCTTCTGCACGCGCGCCGGGTGCACCAACGATCGCCACCACGCTGAGCTTTGGGTACTGTTTGTGTAAATCTTTCCAAATCAAGCCCAGCTTTTTCAGAGCAGAGGGGCGAAATGAGGTGAGCAACACATCTGTTTTGACCAATTCCCGGTACAAAGCACGCTGACCCAATTCGGTTTTCAAGTCGGCTTTGGCAATCCTCACACCGAGATGTAGCTGCTCATAGGCATTGGGGTTGTACAAACCCATTGGGTCGCCATTGGGCGGCTCTAGCTTGACGCACGTTGCGCCCATGGCTTTGCAACGCATCAGCGCGGCAGGGCCGGGTAAGTTCAGGCTTAAGCTGAGGACGCGAACGCCTTTGAGTACTTTCATCTATCGCGCGAACAAATAATTATCGAACAATGATTTCTACGCGGCGGTTTTGCGGCTCGTCCACCTCATCTGCCGTAGGAACCAACCATTCCCGTTTCCCGGGCCCAACTGCTTCAAGCCGAGCAGCAGAAACCCCCTTGTCCACCAGCAGCTGCGCTAATGAGTCTGGCGTCAGCGTCGTGCCACCTGGCATGAAATTTATCATCTGTACCTTCACCCTCTTTTAATTTTTTTTGATTCTACTCTTTCGCGTCAAAACCTGTAAGAAAGGTCATAGCCACGCGACCTTTAACTTACCATGTGCATCAGGCTGTTATGTTCACTTACACTTATCTAGTCCTTTACTTAGATTACTCAATCATGCTGAAACCATCTCGCAACTTCATTTTGGGCGCCGCATTACATGCCAGTTTATTAGGCGCATTGCTGCTCCCAGCCTTGGCACACAGCGCAGAACTGGGTGACTTTTACAACTTAGGGCAACGACCGACTGAAACGGCGGTCAGAGCGGGTTTTATGGTTTTGAATGCGCCACTGTATCAAGGCTCTGACGAGCAAAAAGTGACCGTCGTACCCGGTATTTTTTTGCATGCTTCCAACGGCTTGTTTGCTGACCCCTTCAACGGCGTCGGCTACAGCTTTGACCCTGCTGGTGCTTTGAATTACGGCGTACGCGTCAACCTTGAAACCGGTCGCGGCGTAGAAACAGCGCTACCCGGCTTCGAGAAAATCAAATCGGGCTTGAATCCCGGTGCCTTTGCCAATTACGCCGTGAATGACACATTGACGCTCAAATCAGCCGTACGCCTTGGCTTGGGTGATGGCGCTGACGGTAGCTTGCTCAATCTAGGCGCGAGCTACAAGGTGTACAACGAAAATTACATCAGCGTCGCTTTGAATGCGTCGGTCAAGTACGCCAACAGCCGCTATATGCAGTCGTATTTTGGCGTGTCATCGGCGCAGTCGGCCGCGTCTGGCCTCAAAGCCTATCAACCCAGCGCCGGGTTTTCTGTGGCGCAAGTGGGGGTGACGGCGGGTTTCCCCATTTCGCGCGAAATCTACATCTTTTCTAGCGTGTCCATGCAGCGCCTGTTGGGCGATGCAGCCAACAGCCCGTTAACTAAAAAGCAAAACCAAGTCAGCGCCTTTGTAGGCTCGGTTTACAGCTTTTAAGGCTTGGCTTTAGCCGTAGATTCGGTTTTAGATTTGGCTTTGTAGGGATTCGCAATCCCCATATCTGCCAAGATTTGAATCTCCAAAGCCTCCATCGCATCGGCATCAGCGTCGCTGGTTTCGTGGTCAAAACCTTGGGCATGCAACGCGCCGTGCACCAGCAAGTGCGCATAGTGGGCCGCCAGCGTTTTTTTATTCTCTTTGGCTTCTGTCGCGACCACGGGGGCGCACAGCACCAAATCAGCGGCAACGTGGGGCGATTGC
>JAYWCQ010000117.1:0-5585 GCA_043780435.1 Polaromonas sp. | reverse complement strand
CCCCCTTGATGTCATGCGTAAACGCAAAGCGCACGCCGACCGACTTGCCGATCCAGTTGCGCTGCATCGTCTTGACGTTCTCAGGCCAGCCGAGCTGGTCGAGATCGCCCAACAATTCTTCCGCGTATTGGGGCTGCGAGATGGCGAGGTAATAGCCGGGGATTTCGCGCTTCTCCACCACCGCACCGGTGCGCCAGCCGCGCCCATCAACCACCTGTTCATTGGCCAGCACGGTCAGGTCCACCGGGTCCCAGTTGACGACCTGGGTTTTGCGGTAGGCAATGCCTTTTTCGAGCATCTTCAAAAACATCCACTGGTTCCACTTGTAATACTCAGGGCGGCACGCGGTCATTTCGCGCGACCAGTCGATGGCCAGTCCCATCGCCGCCATCTGCTTTTTCATGTAGGCGATGTTGTCAAACGTCCACTGCGCGGGGGGCACACCGTTTTTCATGGCGGCGTTTTCAGCCGGCAGGCCAAAGGCATCCCAGCCCATGGGCATGAGCACGTTGTAGCCCTTCATGCGCAGCTGGCGCGTCAGCATGTCGTTGATGGTGTAGTTGCGCACATGGCCCATGTGCAGCTTGCCGCTGGGGTAGGGCAGCATGGAGCAGGCGTAGTATTTCGGCTTGGGATTACCCTGTGCGTCTAGTGCGCCTTCGGTGACGCGGTAGGCGTCGGCGGCTGTCCAGTGGCTGTGGGCGGCTTTTTCTATCGCCAAATGGTCGTAGGTCGCTGGGGAAATATCGATGGAAGTAGAGGTAGAAGCAGTCATCCCCCAATTGTAGAGGTTGCAACAGCGCTAATCAGACGCTCTTTAGTCGCTAATTCGGCGATTTCGTTTCTGTTTTCGCTTCGGCAATGAAACCAATGCGGCTTAAACCTGCTTTTTGCGCCACGCCCATAACTTCAACCACTTTGCCATACGGCACGGCTTCGTCAGCGCGCAGCTGAACCTCGGTCTCTATGCTATTTTGAGCGGTTTTCGCGAGGGATTCACTGAGCTGGGTCAGGCTCGTAACTTGGTCATTCAGGAAGATTTGACCGCTTTTATCGACCACAATGGCGACAAATTTAGGTGCATCAACGGGTTTAGCGGCCTCGGTTTTGGGCAAATCGAGCTTGATAGCGCTGGTCATCAACGGGGCAGTGATGATGAAGATAACGACCAACACCAGCATCACATCGACCAAAGGCGTCATGTTGATGTCGCTCATGGGTTTTGAGCCTTGGGAGCGTTCTAGGCGGCCGAAACTCATGTGATTGGCTACTTGTGACGTTTAGTGATGGCGCTAATGATGACGCATCAACTCGCGCAAATCGCTGGCAAAGCCTTCCAGATCTGCTTCAATGCGCCCAATGACGCGGCCAAACACGTTGTAGGCCAGGACGGCGGGAATGGCGACGACCAAGCCAGCGGCGGTCATGACCAAAGCTTCCCCGACGGGGCCAGACACTTGCGCAATCGTCATTTGCCCTGCGCCAGAAATGCTGGTGAGCGCATGGTAAATACCCCAAACCGTGCCCAACAAGCCGACGAATGGTGCTGTAGAGCCGACCGTAGCCAACAAAACTTGGCCAAAATTCAGCTGGTTGACGATGCCATGCAGCGCATCACGCAGCACCCGGGTGAGCTGCTGGGCTTTGTCGCCCGCTTGCGCTAATGTAGCGATGCCTTGATTTGCAGAATTAGCCACGGTTTGGCTTGCCGAAATCAAGGGAGAAACGAGGGAAGAACGGTCAAAAGCAACCGCTTGCTGCAAACCTGATTCAACCGAGGCGGATTGCCAAAAAGCTGCTGTGCTGCGGGCCACATCGCCACTGGCGCTGCGCAAAGTCCACGCTTTCAACAAAATCACCACCCAGCTGGCGACCGACATCAACAGCAGCAGAATGGCCGTTGTTTTGCTGATGGCATCGCCTTGGAAGATGAATTGAAAGGCGTTCATGCGCGAAAAACTAAATTAAGCGGTTGGATGACGTGTTTGTTTAGCGCAAATTCAACACATCAAACATGTCAAACAAACCGTTTGGTTTATCAACCAAGAAACGAGCCGCCATCAAGCTGCCTTTGGCGTAATACTCGCGGCTGGAGGCTTTGTGGCTGATTTCGATGCGCTCACCCGTGCCGGCAAACATAACAGTGTGGTCGCCCACTATGTCGCCACCCCGAATGGTGGCAAAACCGATGCTGGAAGGGTCGCGTGGACCCGTCACGCCGTAGCGCTCAAAAACGCCACACTCTTTCAAATCACGCCCCAATGCTTCGGCAATCACCTCGCCCATTTTGAGGGCTGTGCCTGAGGGTGCGTCGATTTTGTGCCTGTGGTGCGCTTCGATGACTTCAATGTCGTAACCCGTATGCAATGCTTTGGCCGCCATTTCTAGCAGTTTGAACGTCACATTCACACCGACACTCATGTTGGGCGACATGACGATGGCGATGTCTTTGGCAATCTCGGCAATCTCCGCCTTTTGCGCCGCATCAAAACCCGTGGTGCCGATGACGGCTTTGAGGCCTAGTTTGCGGCACGCCTGCAAATGCGCCAGTGTTCCTTCAGGTCGGGTGAAATCCAGCAAGACCTGGGATTTAGCCAGTCCCAACATCAAATCATCGGTAACCACAACGCCGCTGGCTTGCCCTAAATAGCTGAGAGCATCAACATTAATAGCGGGTGAGGCAGCAATATCAAGCGCACCAGCCAATATGCAATCATCTGCTGCGCTGACTGCTTCAATCAGCATATGGCCCATGCGACCACTGGCGCCAGCAACGGCTAGGCGTAATTTTCCAGAATTCATGATTTCAGTCACTTTTTACTTCTTATTACCCGCAAGAGAATCGATAAATTCCTGCTCTGTCGGCATGTTGCTGCCGTCAATTTTGTCAAGTGCATCGCCCTTGAAATACACCGTCAGTTTGTACGACGGTGTCTCGATACCTTGACGTTTCAAGTTAAACACGTATTCCCAACGGTCAGCATGAAAAACGCTGACCAACAGCGGTGTGCCCAAAATATCTGCCACTTGCAAACGCGGCATACCGAGCTTGAGTGCGGCAACTTGCTCTTTAGACACAAAATTGCCTTGCGCAATTTCGGCTTTGTAAAGAATAGAGCCGCAAGCGGATACTAAGCTTATTAACAATGCAGCGATTGAAAGTTTCACTGAACGACGATAAGTATGCAGTTTAGTATTCATGGTGCTCAACTATAACGATATGATGGTGTCATTGTAGCGGTTGCTACGGTTGAAATCACACACACTTATGAGCACCATTGACGAACTGAAAAGCACCGGCTTAAAAGCAACTTTGCCGCGATTGAAGATTTTGGAAATTTTCCAAAAGGGCGAACCCCGCCACATGACGGCAGAAGATGTGTTCCGCATACTTCTGCAAGATCGCACCGACATTGGACTGGCGACCGTTTACCGCGTGCTGCTTCAGTTTGAGCAGGCCAGTATTTTGACGCGCAGCAGCTTTGATGGTGGCAGAGCTGTTTATGAGCTCAATGAAGGGCATCACCACGACCACTTGATTTGCTTGGATTGCGGCAAAGTGGAAGAGTTTTTTGATGAAGAGATTGAAAAACGGCAAAAAGCCATTGCCAAAGCCAAAGGTTTTGCCATTGCGGACCACGCCTTGAGTTTGTATGCGAACTGCACAAAGTCAAAGTGCCCCAACTTGGTCAAACCAAGCACAATGCGACCACCACAGTGATCCAGGAAGGTTTTCGCAGGAATTAATCTGCGTCCATCGCTTTGCGTTGGCGCTGGGCAAATTCTTCGTAGGTATCAATACCGCGCAATTGCAAAATCGTGTTGCGCACGGCTGCTTCCACCAAAACCGCAATATTTCGACCTGCAACGACTTGAATCACCACCTTACCAATCGGTATGCCGATGACGTCTTGCGTTAACGGCACAGAAGGCATGCGATCATAATCGCGCTCCATGGTTTCGCGGCGAACCAAATGAACAATCAGCCTCAAACGCATGCGACGCCGGACCGCTGTTTCGCCAAAAATGGCGCGTATATCCAAAAGTCCGATGCCCCGCACTTCTAGCAAATTTTGCAGCAGATCGGGGCATCGCCCCTGGATCGTGGTTTGGTTGATGCGAAATAAATCCACCGCATCATCTGCCACCAGGCCGTGGCCACGGGAGATCAACTCCAAACCCAGCTCGCTTTTACCCAAGCCAGATTCGCCGGTGATCATCACCCCCAAACCCAAAATATCCAGGAACACGCCGTGCATGGTGGTGCGGTCTGAAAAGTGCTTGGCTAAATAGGCGCGCAGCACATCGATAACAAAAGCGGCAGATTCATTGGTCGCAAAAAGTGGGATTTGGGCGCGCTCACACAAAGTAAGCAAGCTAGGTGGTGGTATTTGCCCATCACCAAGCACCAATAATGGCGGCTCAAGCTTGACGATTCTCGCAATGCGCCGGGCACAGTCAGCTTCCGTTCCGTTAATGAGATAGGCAACTTCTCGTTCACCCAAAACCTGCAGTCGGTAAGGGTGGATGTAATTCAGATAACCGACCAAATCTGCACTGGAGCGCGCCGCGCGAACGGCCACCTCATCGAACCGACGTTCCGAGGCGGACAAGCCCACCAACCAATCCCACTTTAAATAGGTGCGAAACGCTTCAAATAAAACGTCAGCGCTGACGACGGTTGGCTTCATACCGCACCTTGCGTTGACAGCCAGCCGGTTATCAACTGGTGCAACTGAGCAGCATCTTGCGTCGTTTGCAACTTGTCGCGTAAGGTTGCATCGCTCAATAATTCTGCAATTTCCGACAAAATTTCAAGGTGTTTTTGTGTTGCTGCTTCTGGCACCAGCAAAAAAATCAATAAATTAACGGGTAATTCATCCGGCGCATCAAAACCAATCGGATGAAGCAATTGGAAAACAGCTGCCATGGGCGTCTTCATCCCCTTAATGCGACCGTGTGGGATGGCGACCCCATGCCCAAGTCCCGTTGAGCCTAGCCGCTCACGCGCAAACAAGCTGTCGGTCACAATGGCACGGTTCAAGCCGTGGAGTTGCTCAAAAAGCAAGCCGGCTTCTTCAAAGGCGCGTTTTTTGCTGGTAGCTTCTACGCCCACAAGCACTTGTGGGGCGGGCAATATGCTGGAAAGTCTGTTCATACGTGGAAAGAGATTATGCACCCGCCTATGAATTTGGTATGAATCCGACTTAAATTTTAGAGAAATCAGCCAAATTCTGTTTTAAACGCAAAACCGCCCTATGAAAAGCTTTTTGTTCGAAAGCCTTTCACAGGGCGGCGTTTGAAACCAGTTTCAGTTTTACATCAACCGTTTAGGTGCATCGTGATGGTGGTCTTTGACCTTTTCTTTGTGTCGCCCGACCTGTCGGTCGAGTTTATCGACCAACTCATCCACAGCGGCATACAGGTCTTCGTGAGAACTCTCCGCAAACATGTCACCGCCCTTGACGTGTATATTGCACTCAGCACGTTGTCGTCGATCTTTCTCCTTCTGATTTTCGACTGTCAGTAAAACTTTTACATCAACCAGTTGGTCAAAATGCCGTGTAATTCGATCTAACTTTGCC
>JAYWCQ010000116.1:0-4044 GCA_043780435.1 Polaromonas sp. | reverse complement strand
CATCTTAGCCAGGCGCGCTTGCAAGATTTTGAGCTGGATGCCCGCAATCGACTCGATCTCTTTCACGCCCAACGCATGGAACACCACGGTTTCGTCAATGCGGTTCAAAAACTCAGGGCGGAAATGGTCTTTCAACTCATCCCACACCGCGTCTTTGATGTCATCATAAGGTTTACCAACCATCGCCTGTATTTTGTGCGAACCAATGTTGCTGGTCATCACGATCACGGCGTTTTTGAAGTCCACGGTGCGGCCTTGCCCATCGGTCAAACGGCCATCGTCTAGCACCTGCAAGAGCACATTGAACACATCGGGGTGCGCTTTTTCCACCTCGTCCAGCAAAATCACGCTGTAAGGTTTGCGGCGCACGGCCTCGGTCAAATAGCCGCCCTCCTCGTAACCCACATAGCCCGGAGGCGCGCCAATCAAACGTGCAACGCTGTGCTTTTCCATGAATTCACTCATGTCTATGCGAATTAAATGGTCTTCAGAGTCAAACAAAAAGCCAGCCAGAGCTTTGCACAGCTCGGTTTTACCCACACCAGTTGGGCCGAGGAACAAGAACGAGCCGGTTGGGCGATTTGGGTCAGACAAGCCAGCACGCGAGCGGCGAATCGCATTCGCCACCGCCGTGATGGCTTCTTCCTGACCCACCACGCGGTCATGTAGTTTGACCTCCATCTGCAGCAGCTTGTCACGCTCGCCCTGCATGAGTTTGCTCACAGGAATGCCGGTAGCCCGCGCCACGACCTCGGCGATTTCTTCAGCGCCGACTTGGGTGCGCAACAACCGTGGTGCAGAGCCTCCGCCTTTTTCTTCAACCGATTGTGCTTCTTTCAAGCGCTTCTGAAGCTCCGGCAGTGTGCCATATGTAAGCTCTGAGACTTTAGCTAAATCACCTTTGCGAGTGAAATCCTCGATCTGAAATTTGACCTTTTCTATGTCTTCCATGACCGTTTTGGAACCCTGTGCCTGCGCTTTTTCAGCTTGCCAGATTTCGTCCAGGTCAGAAATTTCCTTTTGCAAGGTCAAAATTTCTTCTTCAATCAAGCCAAAGCGTTTTTGTGAGGCTTCATCTTTCTCGCGTTTCACAGCTTCGCGCTCGATCTGCAGTTGAATCAAGCGGCGATCCAGCTTGTCCATCACCTCGGGTTTGGAATCCAGTTCGATCTTGATTTTGGACGCGGCTTCGTCGATCAAATCAATCGCCTTGTCCGGCAAAAACCGATCGGTGATGTAACGGTGGCTGAGTTCAGCGGCGGCCACAATCGCAGGGTCGGTGATTTGAACGCCGTGATGCACTTCGTATTTTTCTTGCAAGCCACGCAAGATGGCAATGGTCGCCTCAACCGTAGGCTCACCTACCAGAATTTTCTGGAATCGACGCTCCAAGGCCGCGTCTTTTTCAATGTACTTGCGGTACTCGTCAAGCGTGGTCGCACCAACGCAGTGCAACTCACCCCGTGCAAGTGCGGGTTTGAGCATGTTGCCAGCGTCCATCGCGCCTTCGGCCTTGCCGGCACCGACCATGGTATGCAGCTCGTCGATAAAGACTATCGTTTGGCCTTCGTCTTTGGCCAGGTCTTTCAGCACCGTTTTTAGACGCTCTTCAAACTCACCGCGAAACTTGGCCCCGGCCAGCAGCGCAGCCATGTCCAAGCTCAGCACCCGCTTGCCTTTGAGCGATTCAGGCACTTCACCCGCCACAATGCGCTGCGCCAAGCCTTCCACAATCGCGGTTTTACCCACACCGGGCTCGCCGATCAGCACCGGGTTGTTTTTGGTGCGGCGCTGCAGCACCTGGATGGCGCGGCGGATTTCATCGTCGCGGCCGATCACCGGGTCTAGCTTGCCCAGGCGAGCCCGCTCTGTCAGGTCAACACAGTATTTTTTGAGTGATTCGCGCTGGTCTTCAGCGTCAGCGCTGTCCATGTTTTGGCCGCCACGCACCGCGTCAATGGCAGACTCCAGCGACTTGCGGTTCAAACCATTGGTTTTGGCGAGTTTGCCCAGATCACCCTTGAAGTCGCACAAGGCGAGCAAAAACAACTCGCTGGCGACAAACTGGTCGCCGCGCTTCATGGCTTCTTTTTCAGTGCTTTGCAGCAAGCTGAGCAAATCACGCCCGGGTTGCACCAGTTCCTGGCCTTGCACTTGCGGCAGTTTTTTAATCTGCTCCTCAGCGCCGCTCATCAAACCGCTCACATTGACGCCCGCGCGCTGCAACAGCGCTTTTGGCCCTTCGTCTTGGCGCAGCATGGCGACCAGAAGATGGGCGGGTTCGATATAGGGATGGTCCTGCCCAACAGCCAAGCTTTGCGCCTCACTAAGAGCTTCTTGAAATTTGGTGGTTAGTTTGTCAGCACGCATCTGTTTACTCCTGAATATTTTCTGAATTACCTCCTAATTTGGGATAAACAGAAAAAATTCAAGATTAGCGCTTTTGACTTAGATCATGTGTAGGACAAACACGTCCAAATATACTTATCATGGTGCTTTTTCGATTTCCGATGAAAACAATGAAAATCCAGCGATTTTTTTGTAGTGCTCAGAAATGGCGCCTAACTCTTGCTGACTGATCACATCATCGATATGCCGAAACGGTTTGTCACCCGCGAGCTCGTCAACCTTGATGTTGATGAAGTCCGGTGGCAAACTGCGGTTGGTTTGCACGATGCGCGAGGTTGTTTCGCGGCGTTTGGCTTCATAGTTCTGAAGCGCAGCCAACGGGTCGTCTTGGCTGGCCAGCTCGGGGGCCAGCGTGCGCGCATCTATCAATGCCTGAGCAGAGCCATTAGAGCCGCGTGGGTACATGGGGTGCGCGGCGTCGCCCATCAGCGTTACGCGGCCGAAAGTCCACTGTGGAATCGGGTCTTTGTCCACCATGGGGTATTGCAGCACTTGGTCGGCATTGCGGATCAATGCAGGCACATCCAACCAATCAAATTTCCAATCTTTAAAAATCGGCATGAAGTCTTCAATCTTGCCGCCTGTATTCCAGTCGTTCATATCGCGACTATTACCTTCGATTTCTGCCATCCAGTTGATAAGTTGATTACCCTCATCTTCAATATTGTCAACAATCGGGTAAATCACCATCTTGCCGGTTTTGATGGAACCCACGCGCATGTAGCTTTTGCCCGTCAATATCGGCTTGTGTCGCGTCACACCGCGCCAAGTGTTGATACCTGCAAAAGCGAGTTTGTCATTCGGGTAAAACTGCTTACGGATGGTGGAATGGATGCCATCACAAGCAATCACGATATCGGCTTGTGCGGATGGTAAAGCTGCGCCATCGGAGCCTTGCACAAAATTCACCGTAGCGCCAGCGCTGTCTTGCGTCACGCCAACACAGCGGTGGTTGGTATGAACACGATCAGCGCCCAAGCGCTTGACCACGGCATCATACAAAATACGGTGCAACTTGCCACGGTGAATGCCAAGTTCAGGCATGGCATAACCAGCGTGTCTGCCGCGCGGTTCTTTGTAGATGAATTGGCCAAAACGGTTGAAGAAAACGCTTTCTAGGTTTTCAATGCCAACGGCTTCTAGCTCGGCTTGCAAACCCAGCCCTGCCAACTCGCGCATAGCATGCGGCAACAAGGTGATGCCTACGCCTAGCTCTTTGACATCTGGGACAGATTCATAGACATCACATATCAAGCCATGCTGATGTAATGCCAAGGCAAAGCTTAAACCGGCGATGCCACCACCGACGATGGCAATTTTGCAAGCATGCGATGTGTTATTCGTGTAAATAGTCATTCCGCGGTAATACCATTGCGTCGAATCACCTCGCCCCAGCGTGGGTAGTCTTTGTTGACAAGTTGCGTCAACTCGTCCGTTGTCGAAGCACTTGCATCCATGCCTGCACGTTTGAGCAAATCAGAGATTTCAGGCAGTTTCAAAATTGCAGAAATCTCACTGTTCAGTCGATTCACCACTGGCGCAGCCGTTTTGCTGGGCGCAAAAAAAGCATACCAAAGATCGACCTCAATGTCTTTGATACCCATTTCGCCAAATGTCGCCACATTCGGGGCAACA
>JAYWCQ010000115.1:0-3170 GCA_043780435.1 Polaromonas sp. | reverse complement strand
GCTGCAAAACAACCGCACTCAGATCGAGATTGAGACCGAGTTGCTAGAAACTTTATCCACCTGACATATACGGGCTGTCAGGGCGATTTTTACCCCTTTAAAAAACAGTCTTGATCGCAAAAAATACAGTAGAGTGAACCGTATGCAGCCCGAAGCCACCAGCCTGACAAGCAACTCGCGTCCGATCAGCCGCAACGGCTGGCTGTTTTCGTGGCCGCTTATTGTCGGCACGCTGGTTTATCTGCTCATGTTTCATGTCGGCAAGTCTTTGCTGAACGACGGCGACACTCTGCTGCACATCAGTGCTGGCCAATGGATTCTTCAGCACGGCACGGTTCCTTCTGTTGACCCGTTCTCCCATACGATGCGAGGGGCACCTTGGATCGCACATGAGTGGCTATCCGAAGTCTTCCTTGCTTTGGCCCATAAATGGGGTGGCTGGACCGGCGTGGTGAGCCTCACGGCCCTGGTATTTGGCCTCACCATGGCCATGTTCACCCGCGCCCTGCTCAAGCACCTTGAGCCGATTTATGTCCTGCTCTTTGCGGCCATGGCCATCCTGATGTCGGCCGCCCACCTACTGGCCCGCCCCCACATTTTGACTATGCCCCTGATGATCGTCTGGACCATCGAGCTGGTGCGCGCCAGTGACGAGGGGCGTCGCCCCAGGCTCTGGATGCTGCCGATGATGGCGTTGTGGGCCAATATGCATGGCGGCTTCACACTGGGCTTGGCCATGACGGGTGTTTTTGCACTGGAAGCCGTTCTTGCGTCCCGGCACGAACAACGCACTTTGAGCGTGGCCAAATCTTGGGGGATTTTTTTCCTCCTTGCGGTGACCTGCTCTGTACTCACGCCTTATGGGGTGAAAGGAATTTTGTTCACTTGGGATTTGCTGTTCAATTCCAGCTACGCCACGGACAACATCAGCGAGTGGATGTCGCCCAATTTTCATACGTTTCAAAGCTTGGAGGTATGGCTGCTGGGCGGTATGGCGCTTTTCATTTACCAGGGCTTGCACTTGCCTGTCCTCAGGCTTCTCTTGATGCTGGGCTTTTTGCACCTCGCGTTGAAGCATGCTCGCTACGTCGAATTTCTTGGTCTGCTCGTGCCGCTGTTTGTGTCGGCGCCATTAGCAGCGCAATGGAAACTAAAACGGCAGGGGCAGCAACAACTCGAAGCTGTGGATCGTTTTTTTCACAAACTCGCGCAGCCTGCGGGTGCCGGGGCTGCCGCTCTGGCATTGAGTGGCCTGATGCTATTTTCCTTCTTGATTTTCACAATCAAGCCCATCCAGATCGACAACTCGGCGGCACCGACCCAAGCGATCGCGGCAGTTCAGACAGCGGGGCTTCGTGGCCCGGTGTTGAACAGCTATGGCCTGGGCGGTTATTTGATCTTCGCTGACATACCGCCCTTCATCGACGGACGGGCCGACATGTACCGCACTGATTTCATTAAGACCTACGTGCAGGCGTTGTCATTGCAAGAAACGGATGGCTTACAAAAACTGCTGAGCCAATACAAGATTGAGTGGACCCTGTTGGAGCCCGGTATGCCAGCAGTGACCTTGTTGGATCACATCCCTGAATGGCATCGCCTCTATGCGGACAAGAACACTGTCGTACACGTCAATCGTCAGCCCCCGCATCCAACCCCGGAAACAGCACCTCGGTAAACCCGAACTTCGAGAAGTCGCGCACCCGCATCGGATAGAGCTTGCCGATCAAATGGTCGCACTCATGCTGCACCACGCGGGCGTGAAAGCCACTCACCGTGCGCTCTATCGAGTCACCATATTGGTCGAAACCCGCGTAGTGAATGTGGGCGTAGCGCGGCACCATGGCGCGCAGGCCGGGTACGGACAAGCAGCCTTCCCAGCCGTCTTCTTCTTCAAACATTCCGACCTGCTGACCGTCAGAGGTCAGCGGCGTGATCACCGGGTTGCACAGCACGGTGCGCGGCACCTTGGGTGCATCCGGGTAACGGGGGTTGAACTCGCCGCTGCCGAAAATGACGACCTGCAAATCGACGCCGATCTGCGGTGCGGCCAGACCGGCACCGTTGGCGGCGATCATGGTGTCGAGCAGGTCGGTGATGAGCAGGTGCAACTCATCCGAGTCAAACGTTGTGACGGGCTGCGCCACACGCAGCAGGCGTGCATCGCCCATTTTTAAAATTTCACGAATGGTCATGATTGAGTTGAATGATAAGGTGGAAAGCTTCCATTTTTTGATGTCTGAAGATGGCGCAACAACCGTAGAAATTCGCTTGAAACGCGATAAGGAACGCACACGGGCGACTCACGCTTGAGGGGGCCGCTAGGGAAACACGGATTTATTCACTGAGTTTTGTCAACTTGCGCAGGAGCTCAAACGCTATGGGAAGGTAGCTTATAACGCAGTGCCAAGATGAACTCCCCAGCACCAACCCAGATCAGTTTCTTCCGTGTCGAATACGAGGGTAAACCCCCTCAAAAACGAGATTGCAGATGGGTTAGTGTTCGTTGGTTGTCGGCGATGGTCATTGATGCGAGTGGCGGCAAACTTTATGTCTTTTTTGGAGAATAGAAAATGAAATTCAGAAAATCCTCACTGGCCGCCATCGTCGGCTGCATGGTATTCGTCGGTTCCGCTTCGGCGCAATTCCCTGTCCCTCTGGTTGACAACGTAACGATTACCAACTACTGCCAAGTGAAGCCGAACGGTAACGTTCACACGATCATTTTTTCCACAGTAGCCCCCCGGATTTTAAAGTTTTACTTCAAGAACGTGGCCAGCCAGGACACTTTCGTCTTGACGGATTCAGGATTGACGAACCATAGCTCGTTTGCGCTGAACCCGGGAACTTACACATTGAAATACTCAGATTCTGCCGGCAACAACCCCCCGCAAGTCACTTGGCCGCACACCATCGTCCTGCGGCCCTATACCTTAACTCCTGGGCAGGGTACGGGTTGTGTCCTGAATGTGCCCGTGACGGGCGTGGGAAGCAAGGCCGAGCGGGTTCCCACAACATCGCGGCCACAGTAGCTGCGGTCGAACAGGGTTAGCAGTGTGCTCTTATTCACACTGCAAACTGAAGGAAAAAAGATGCGCACTTTCCAAAAAACAATGTTTACGGTTGTGTTGGCTACGACCTTTGCGACGCTGGCGTTCCCAAACAATGCT
>JAYWCQ010000114.1:0-3145 GCA_043780435.1 Polaromonas sp. | reverse complement strand
ATCAGGCGACACACCAAGATCAACAATACTGCACCAGCTACTTACGCGGCGCAGTTCAACTCAACTGTACAGAAAATGGCTGCATAATTGAATAACTTGTCCGTCCAGTGAAGCGGATACCTCTCAATTTTTTAGAATCTCATATTATCAATGCACGGGCTCGTTTTAACACTCGGGTTTACGCTTGCAAAAAGGATAAATAAGGCCAGTTTCCCGGGTATTAGAGGATTTACTCTTAGACTTTGCTACACTGTAGGTTATGTTCAAACATTGCGTTCTATCAGTCGCTCCAAGTTCTGGTCTTTTTGGCCGGGGAGCTTGGCTTTGGCGTCCCTCAATTTAACGCTCACCTTTTTCTGTCACATACTGCAGCACATGCAGAATCTTGACAACATTGTTTGAACCGCTTCTGCCGCTACAACACACCATTGTTTGACCGCAGAAGCAGCTGCTAAAAATCAACATCATTTTTAGCGCATGCATAGAAAGCTCATACCGTGATTACCGAACAAGAATTTACCCAACGCAAAGCGCAAGGCTACAACCGCATTCCCTTGATGCTGCAAGCATTTGCCGACCTTGAAACACCGCTGTCTTTGTATTTGAAACTAACCCAAAACACTTCAATAAATAATAAAAATGATAGCACTATAACCAATAAAAACGCGAACTATAACAGCTTTTTGCTTGAATCAGTCGTTGGTGGCGAGCGCTTTGGCCGCTACAGCTTTATCGGCTTGCCAGCGCGTACTTTGCTAAGATCTAGCGGCTTTGGCGCTGATGCGAAAACCGAAGTCGTCACCAACGGCGTCGTCGTTGAAACCAGCCACATCAACCCGCTGGACTTTATCGCCCTATACCAACAGCGCTTCAAAGTCGCTTTGCAGCCCGGCATGCCACGTTTTTGCGGCGGTTTGGCGGGCTATTTTGGCTATGATGCCGTGCGCTACATCGAGAAAAAGCTAGAAAAATCCTGCCCATCTGACGAGCTGCATTGCCCCGATATTTTGCTGCTGCAGTGCGAAGAATTGGCTGTGATTGACAACCTCTCCGGCAAGTTGTCCCTCATCGTCTACGCCGACCCCGCCCAGCCCGACGCTTACGCCGTGGCCAAAGCGCGCTTGCATGCTTTGAAAGAAATGTTGAAATCATCGGTGAATGCGCCTGAAATCAACCCGTCAACCACCCACCCCGCTGTGCGCGACTTCGCCAAGGTCGACTACCTCGCCGCCGTGCTGCGCGCCAAAGAGTTGATTGCCGGCGGCGATTTCATGCAGGTCCAAGTTGGCCAGCGCATCAAAAAGCGTTACACCGAGTCCCCGCTCAGCCTGTACCGTGCCTTGCGCTCGCTGAATCCGTCGCCGTATATGTATTACTACGACTTTGGCGATTTCCATGTCGTTGGTGCGAGTCCAGAAATCTTGGTCAGGCAAGAAGCTGTCACCGTTGACGGCGCGGTCGCCCAGAAAATCACCATTCGTCCACTCGCTGGCACGCGCCCTAGAGGTGCAAATCCAGAGGCGGACAAAGCCGCCGAAGTCGAGCTCATCAACGACCCCAAAGAGCGTGCCGAGCACGTCATGTTGATTGATTTGGCCCGCAACGACATTGGCCGCATCGCCAAAATTGGCACGGTCAAGGTGACCGAAGCCTTCGCCGTCGAGCGCTATAGCCACGTCATGCACATCGTCAGCAACGTCGAAGGCGTACTGCTGGATGGCATGACGGCGATGGACGTGCTCAAAGCCACTTTCCCCGCTGGCACGCTGACCGGTGCGCCCAAAGTCCACGCCATGGAGCTGATCGACCAGCTGGAGCCAACCAAACGTGGTCTGTACGGCGGTGCCTGCGGCTACCTCAGCTTTGCGGGCGACATGGACGTGGCCATTGCCATCCGCACCGGCATCATCAAAAACGACACTTTGTATGTGCAGGCGGCCGCAGGCGTGGTGGCTGACAGCGTGCCCGAGCTGGAATGGGCAGAGACGGAAGCCAAGGCACGCGCCTTGCTCCGAGCCAGCGAACTGGTCGAGGAGGGTTTGGTATGAAACTCTTAATGATCGACAACTACGATTCGTTCACCTACAACATCGTCCAATACTTTGGTGAATTGGGCGCAGAGGTCGAGGTTTTTCGCAACGACGAGATTACTTTGGAAGGCATTGCAGCCCGCCATCCCGACCGCCTGGTCATTTCCCCCGGCCCTTGCTCACCCTCAGAGGCGGGCATCTCCGTGCAAGCGATAGCTCACTTCGCGGGCAAGTTGCCGATTCTGGGTGTCTGTTTGGGTCATCAGGCGATTGGTGTGGCATTGGGCGGCAAGATCATTCGCGCCCAGCAGCTGATGCACGGCAAAACCAGCGTCATCACCACCACGCAAACGGGCGTGTTTGCCGGTTTGCCACAGCAGTTCACCGTCAACCGCTACCATTCCTTGGCAATTGAGCGCACCACCTGCCCCGCCGATCTGGAAATCACAGCTTGGACAGATGATAGCGAAATCATGGGCGTACGCCACAAAACCCTGCCGTTCGCGGTGCGGATGGAGGGTGTGCAGTTCCATCCCGAGTCGATCTTGACCGAGCATGGTCATGCGATGCTGAGGAACTTTTTACTATGAAAATAATAGCTGCTTAGGCAATAAATACGCCGACTAGAGCCATATTTAGAGGTCTAAAAAGAAGTTTTAATCACTATGACAAGCAAAATCACCCCCCAAGAAGCGCTTTTACGCACGGTAGAGCACCGCGAAATCTTCCACGACGAAATGCTGCACCTGATGCGCCTCATCATGAGCGGCGAGATGTCGCCCGTCATGATGGCCGCGCTCATCACCGGCTTGCGTGTCAAAAAAGAGACGATTGGTGAAATCACCGCCGCCGCGCAGGTCATGCGCGAGTTCTCCACCAAGGTCGAGGTGCCGGACAAAATCCACTTGGTCGACATCGTCGGCACCGGTGGCGACGGCTCGCACACTTTCAACATTTCGACTTGTTCCATGTTTGTAGCGGCGGCAGCCGGTGCCAAAGTCAGCAAGCACGGCGGTCGCAGCGTCAGCAGCAAGTCCGGCAGTGCCGACGTGCTGGAGGCCTTGGGCATCAACATCAACCTGCCGCCCGCCGCGATTGCCCAGTGCATCGCCGAC
>JAYWCQ010000113.1:0-6004 GCA_043780435.1 Polaromonas sp. | reverse complement strand
TGTTCCATGTTCAAGAGATTGCTCACCCTCATCGCGCTGATAGGCATGTTTGCCGCAGCAGGCGCGGGTGCGCTGGCGTGGTGGGTGCATCAGCCTTTGTCTTTGGCGTTTTCTACGGTTGAGTTCACCTTGGACAAGTCCAACACAAGCAAAACCGTCGCCCAGCAGGTCGTCGAAGCGGGTGTGCAAACCCAGCCTAATTTGCTGCAGCTGTGGTTTCGCCTCTCAGGCGATGCCCGCAAAATCAAGGCTGGTAGTTACGAATTAGAAGCGGGTGTGACGCCGCGCAGCTTGCTGAAAAAATTGGTCAGTGGCGATCAGGCTTTCAAAACTGTGACCTTGGTGGAAGGTTGGACTTTTTCTCAGGTGCGTGAGGCACTCTCAAAATCAGAGCACCTTAGGCAGGAAACACGTGGGTTATCGGCAGATTTAATCATGGAAAAGCTGGGCAAGCCCGGCCTAAAACCCGAAGGCCGCTTTTTCCCGGACACCTACACCTACACCAAAGGCAACAGCGACTTGGTCGTTTTAAAAAGTGCCCTGCAGGCCATGAACAAAAATTTGGCAGCCGCGTGGGAGATGCGCGCCAACGATTCCCCGCTGAAATCCATGGACGACGCGTTGACGCTGGCCAGCATCGTCGAAAAAGAAACCGGCAGCAAGGCTGACCGCGACATGGTGGGCAGTGTCTTTAACAACCGCCTGCGGATTGGCATGCCGCTACAAACCGACCCCACGGTCACCTACGGCGCAGGCCCAGCCAAAGGCAAAGAATACGACGGCAACTGGCTGAGTGCCAAGGCAGACGACAACCCGTGGAACACCTACATGCGCACCGGCCTACCGCCCACCCCCATTGCCATGCCCGGCAAAGCCGCGCTGTTAGCCGCTGTGCAGCCCAAGCCCAGCAGCGCCCTGTATTTTGTCGCCAAGGGTGATGGCACCGGTGCCAGCCAGTTCAACGACACGCTGGAAGAGCACAATCGGGCGGTGAACAAGTACATTCGGGGTAAATAAGATGACAAGTGTGAAAGATGGACTTTTCATCAGCTTTGAGGGCATAGATGGTGCCGGAAAATCCACGCATATCGACGCCTTGGTCGCCGCATTCAAGACGCAATACGGCGATTCAAAAGTCGCTAAAAACGTGATCCATACTCGCGAACCCGGCGGCACGCCCTTGGCTGAAAAGCTGCGCCAGCTGATTTTGAACGACGCGATGGACCCGCTGACCGAATCGTTTCTGGTTTTTGCAGCCAGGCGTGACCATTTGAATCTGGTGATTGAGCCGGCCTTGGCACGGGGGGACGTGGTCTTGAGCGACCGCTTCACCGACGCCACCTTTGCCTACCAAGGCGGCGGGCGTGGGTTTGACCTCAAAACGCTATCAACTTTAGAGCAGTGGACGCAACAAATACGCCGGCTAGATGCCAATTTTACCGGTAAAAATGATGTGGAAGCGATTCGCCAGCCTGATTTGACCATCTGGTTTGATTTGCCGCCTGAAATCGCCGCCCAACGCCTCGCCGGTGCCCGCGTGCCCGATAAGTTCGAAGCCCAGCCGGTCGAATTCTTCCGCCAAGTTGCCGCTGGCTACCAAAAGCGCATGGACGACAGCCCATCCCGTTTCGCCAAAATCAACTCCAACCAGAGCCGTGAAGCGGTCTGGCGTGACGTGCTGGCAGCGGTCAAATCTAGAGGGTTCTTGGCATGAAAGCATCAGAAGCTGTCGCCGAAGAAACCGTTGTCGCCGCCAAGCCCCCCGCGCCGTGGATCGCCGCGCAAACCGACACCCTGCTCAAACAGCGCGGCCACGCTTGGCTGCTGCAGGGGCCGTCTGGTTTGGGGCAATACGAGCTGGCGTTGCAACTCGTCCGCGCTTGGCTGTGCGATGCGCCGACTGAGCACGGCGCCTGCAACACGTGCACCAGCTGCCACGCCATCGACGTGCGCAGCCACACCGACTTCTGTATTTTGATGCCAGAAACGGTGATGTTGGAGCTGGGCTGGCCATTGTCTGAGAAGGCGCAGGCCGATATCGACGACAAAAAGCGCAAACCCAGCAAAGAAATCCGCATCGACGCCATGCGCGACGCGGTCGAGTTCGCCCAGCGCACCGCAGGTCGGGGTCGCGGCAAAGCCATGTTGGTCTACCCTGCAGAGCGTATGAACCACATAACAGCCAACGCGCTGCTGAAAACGCTGGAAGAACCACCGGGCGACCTGAAATTCGTCCTCGCCAGCGAAGCCGCGCATCAGCTTTTACCGACTATTCGCAGCCGCTGCTTGACCCATACGATGACTTGGCCACAAGACGCAGAATCTTTAAGCTGGATGGCACAGCAGGGCATAAAAAAAGCGGATGCCGAGCCCTTGTTACGCGCCGCCGGTGGCCGCCCCGCCGATGCGCTGAACTTCACCAATTCCGGTCGAAATCCGTCAGATTGGCAAGCCTTCCCCAAAGCCATGGCCAAGGGAGACGTCGGCTTTGTCTCCAACTGGCTCCCCGCCGACCTTCTTGACGCCCAGCAAAAGCTCTGCCACGACCTCCTAGCCAGAAAATCCGGCGCAACGCCTAGATTCTTCAAACTTGCAGATTTACCGACTACGATGCCGAGCTACTCCGCCTTGGCCGCATGGCACAAAACCCTGTCATCCACTGCCAGAACGGTAGAACACCCGTTCAACGCTGGTTTGATGCTGGAAGCGCTGGTGAGCGGCGCGCAGCAGGTGATGACGGCGAAAAGTTAACGCAAAACACTATAAATAATAGTGCTACTAAGGCAATAAATACGCCGGCTACAGCAATATATTACCTCTAAATAAACGATTTTCCCTAAATATACCCGATTCCCATGTTCACCGACTCCCATTGCCATCTCGTCTTCCCTGAGCTGATCTCCCAGCTGCCGCAAATCCGCACCGCGATGGCGGAGGCGCAGGTGACGCGGGCTTTGTGCATTTGTACGACGATGGAGGAGTTTGAGTCGGTGCACAACTTGGCGACGAGTTATGACAACTTCTGGGCGACGGTGGGGGTGCATCCGGACAATGAGGCGAGTGACGAGCCGGGTAAGGAGTTGAGAGAGCCGACGTTAGACGACCTGGTGCAACGCGCTGGCTTGCCGCGTGTGGTGGGGATTGGTGAGACGGGCTTGGACTATTTCCGACTCGGCGACCGCACAGTGGCCGACATGGCATGGCAGCGTGAGCGTTTTCGCACCCATATCCGCGCGGCGCAGGCGGTGAAGAAGCCGCTGGTGATCCATACCCGCGCGTCGTCTGCGGATACGATTGCGATTTTGCGCGAAGAGGGCGAAACTGAGGGAAACTTGGGCGCAAAATCTGCGGGCGGCGTGTTTCATTGCTTCACCGAGACGGCAGAAGTCGCCCGTGCAGCGCTGGATTTGGGGTTTTACATCTCGTTTTCAGGTATTTTGACCTTCAAATCCGCGCAAGACCTGCGCGACGTCGCGGCTTTTGTGCCTATGGATAGAATTTTGATTGAAACCGACAGCCCGTACTTGGCTCCCATGCCGTACCGTGGCAAGACGAACAACCCGTCCTACGTGCCGTGGGTGGCGAAAAAGATTGCTGAAATCAAGGGCTTAGATGTCGAAGAAGTGGGGCGCGTGACCAGTCGCAATTTTGACAATTTGTTTCAGGGTGTTGTGTCATGATGCGAGCTATGAATGCTTTGAGAAAACTATCGAATGACCTCATCTCGTCATTCCCGCGAAGTCGGGAATCCACACGTACCACCATAGATTCCCGCCTTCGCGGGAATGACAGATCGTTTGGTTATTCTCGTTTAAAAACAAGGACTTGCATCTTTCTTGCTGCGCTCATGTTTCCTTTAATAGCCATATCAGCACCCATTGACGATTTCTTCACTGCTATCAAAAACGACAACGACGGCGCTTTGGTCACTGTGCTGTTTCGCGGCTTTGATGCCAATACGTTAGATAGCGAAGGCCGCCACGGTTTGCATATCGCGCTGATGGAAGGCTCGCTCAAAGTGGCTAAAACGCTGCTTGATTTGTCGGGTACCAAGGTGGATACCCGCAGCAAAAACGACGAAACCCCGCTGATGATGGCCGCTTTGAAAGGCAATACCGTGTTTGCCAAACGCCTGATCGCGCGCGGCGCCGACGTCTACAAAACCGGCTGGACGCCGCTGCACTACGCCGCCACGGGCGGGCATGTGGAGATGATCAAGCTGCTTTTGGAAAACCATGCCTACATCGACACCGAATCGCCCAACAAAACCACGCCCTTGATGATGGCGGCGCAATACGGCACGGCTCAAGCGGTGAAACTGCTGATTGATGAGGGTGCAGACATCACTTTGAAAAATGATGTCGGGATGACTGCTTTGGACTTTTCACGATTGGGCGAAAGCCGCGCTAGTTTTGATGTGTTGACCGAGGCCATCAAGAATGCAGATGGCGCTGCAAGAGACGTTTTGAAGTTGACGCCAAGCTCAAATATTGCACCAGTTGTGGTGAAAGAGCCTGCAGGATCAAGCGCAGCAACTGATCCGGCAGCGAGCAAACAGCCGTTTAAAACGCGGTTTGATTAACTTCTTGCTGATGTGCGCCAGTGAAGTTTGAACCGTTCGCGCTGAGGTATCGAAGCCTCTCCAAGTGAGATGACCCTTCGATACCTCAGGGCGAACGGGTAATGATAAACCCTCATTATCCCGATTAATAATTAACCGCCGCGACGCATCATCTCAAAAAACTCGCCATTGTTCTTGGTCGCCTTCATTTGTTTGAGCACCATTTCCATGGATTCGATCTCGTCCATGTTGTACATGAACTGGCGCAAGATACGGGTTTTTTGCAGGATTTCGGGGGCGAGCAACAGCTCTTCGCGGCGGGTGCCGCTGCGATTCAGCTGGATACTTGGGAACACGCGCTTCTCGTACAGGCGGCGGTCCAGATGAATTTCACAGTTGCCAGTGCCTTTGAATTCTTCAAAAATCACCTCGTCCATGCGGCTGCCAGTGTCGATCAAGGCGGTGGCGATGATGGTTAACGAGCCGCCTTCTTCGACGTTACGGGCTGCACCCAAGAAGCGCTTTGGCCGTTGCAGCGCGTTGGAGTCCACGCCGCCAGTCAGCACTTTGCCAGAACTAGGCACGACGTTGTTGTAGGCGCGGGCAAGGCGGGTGATGGAATCCAGCAAAATCACCACGTCTTTTTTCAGTTCCACCAGGCGCTTGGCACGCTCGATCACCATTTCGGCGACATGTACGTGGCGGGCGGCGGGCTCGTCGAAGGTGGAGGCAATGACTTCGCCTTTGACGGTACGCTGCATCTCAGTCACCTCTTCTGGCCGCTCGTCGATGAGCAAGACCATCAGATAGCTGTCGGGGTAGTTGGCCGAAATCGCGTGGGCGATGTGCTGCATCATCACGGTTTTACCACTTTTTGGCTGGGCTACGATCAGGGCGCGCTGGCCTTTGCCGATGGGCGCGATGATGTCGATGATGCGGCTGGTGATGTTTTCGTTGTTCTTTTCGTCACCCTTGACTTCACGTTCCAGCTTCATCTGCACGTTGGGGAAGAGCGGCGTCAAGTTCTCAAACATGACCTTGTGTTTGTTCTCATCCGCACCGCCGCCGTTGACCTTGTCCAGCTTGTTCAGCGCAAAGTAGCGCTCGCCGTCTTTCGGGGTGCGAACTTCGCCTTCGATCATGTCGCCGGTGTGCAGGTTGAAGCGGCGCACCTGACTCGGGCTGATGTAGATGTCGTCGGTGGAGGCGGTGTAGCTGGTGTCCGGGCTGCGTAAAAAGCCAAAGCCGTCGGGCAGAATTTCCAACACACCATCGGCAAAGACCTGTTCGCCAGCGCGGGCGCGCTTTTTGATGATGGCAAACATCAACTCCTGCTTGCGCATGCGGCCAGTGTTTTCAATCTCAAGATCTTCGGCTTGCTTGAGGACTTCCGACACGTGCAGTGCCTTGAGTTCGTTTAAGTGCATGGAATGGGCCCAAAAA
>JAYWCQ010000112.1:0-4681 GCA_043780435.1 Polaromonas sp. | reverse complement strand
ACTTGAGACGCAACTAGCTGAGAAGAAAGTCGAAGTCACCTTCACCGATGGCTTGCGCAAGTACTTGGCGAAAAAAGGCTTCGACCCGCTCATGGGTGCACGCCCAATGCAGCGCCTGATTCAAGACATGATTCGCCGCGCCCTAGCCGACGAGTTGCTGTTCGGCCGGTTGGTCGATGGTGGCCGTTTGACGGTGGATATCGCCACGAAAACGGACGAGAAGGGCGTGGAAACTGGCGAAGTGGTCTTGGATATCACGCCGCTACCTAAACCGCCGAAGAAAGACAAAGCAAAGGCTGAGTCGGAAGAGGTTTCAGAAGGCTAAGTTTTTCTGCAAATTCAACGATAAATTCAGCGATACTTAAAAGGGTTGGCAACTTCGGTTCCAGCCCTTTTTTACAATCAAACCCCTATGTCATCACACACTTTCCTCTGGCACGACTACGAAACCTTCGGCATCAACCCCCGCGCTGACCGCCCCTCGCAGTTCGCAGCCATCCGCACCGACGCGGATTTGAACGTCATCGGCGAGCCCCTCATGCTGTACTGCCAGCCCGCACCTGACTACCTGCCCGACCCAGTCTCCTGCCTCATCACCGGCATCACCCCGCAAATCTGCCTGGAACGCGGCATCCCCGAGCATGAATTTGCGGCGCAGATTGAAGCTGCGCTGTCCCAACCCGGCACCATCGGCGTGGGCTACAACACCATCCGTTTTGACGACGAGTTCACCCGCTTCATGCTCTGGCGCAACCTGCGCGATCCCTACGCCCGAGAGTGGCAAAACAACTGCGGCCGCTGGGACTTGATGGACGTGGTGCGGACGGCTTACGCGCTGCGACCTGATGGCATCAACTGGCCCTTGAAGGATATTTCCGCCGAAGAACTGGTAAAAATGCAGAGTAATTTGGCTGCCAAGGAAGCTAAAAATACTACAAATAACATAGCATATCAGGCAATAAATACGCCGGATAGAGCCATAAATGACCCCTTAAGCTCAGAAATTAACCAAATTCCACGCCAAAAGCCCAGTTTCAAGCTGGAAGACTTGACCAAAGCCAACGGCCTCGCACACGAAGCCGCGCACGATGCGCTGTCCGACGTTTGGGCGACGATTGATTTGGCACGTTTGATCAAAAAAACCAACCCCAAACTGTTCGACTTCTGCCTCAGTCTGCACAAAAAAGACCGCGTTGCTGCCGAACTGGGTTTGCCCACCACGCTGCAACACGCGCGGCCTTTCCTGCACATTTCAGGCATGTTCCCCCCTGAAAAAGGTTGCATCGGCATCATGTTCCCGCTGGCCATGCACCCCACCAATAAAAACGAAATGATCGCCTGGGACTTGGCGCATGACCCGAGCGAACTCGCGCTCTTGAAGCCCGATGAAGTCCGCCTGCGCCTGTTCACCAAATCCAGCGACTTGCCCGCCGGCATGACGCGTCTGCCCATCAAAACCGTGCATTTGAACAAATCGCCCATGGTCATCAGCAGCCTGAAAACCCTGAGCGCGGTGATGGCGCAAAAGTGGGGTATAGACATCGCCGCGCAGATGCAAAACGCCGAAAAAGCCAACGAGTTGCCGGATATGAGCGCCCTGTGGCCTGCTATTTTCAAGCGCCCAGAGGCTGAAAATGCCGCCACACCCGACGTGGACGCTGACCTCTACGGCGGCTTCATAGGCAACAACGACCGCCGCCGCCTGACCCAGCTTATCGCCCTGACACCAGACAAACTGTTTGAGGCCCGCACCGGTTTCGAAGATGAACGGCTGGAAGAACTCGTCTTCCGCTACAAAGCCCGCAACTTCCCCGGCATCTTGAACGATGACGAGCAAGAGCGCTGGTACGAACACTGCTCGGCCAGATTGCAGGAAGGTGAGGGCGGTGCTAGGTCACTAGAAGCCTTCTACGCCCAGCTCAACGAACTGTCCAAAACTGCAGATGCAAAAGGCAACGGGATTTTGGCGACTTTAGCGGAATATGGGGATAGTTTGGCTTAGATTATTGATTGGGCTCAGTGACATTTTAATTTTCCACCGTTCGCCCTGAGGTATCGAAGGGTCAGCGCACTCGGGGACGCTTCGATACCTCAGCGCGAACGGCTCAAACTTCACCGGACCAACTCAATAATTACTTAACTGGACCAACTCAGTAATTACAAATCAAACGCCCGCTGTACAAACCAATACAAGGCCAACAGCGCGATGAGGACGGAGCCCCATTTGAAGATGGCGACTTGGTAGAAGCGGGTGCTGCGCAGCCAAAACGCCAGTGGCATGAACACGGCGACGATGGCGAGTTGGCCGCCTTCTATGCCGACGTTGAATCCGACCAGCGAGGTGATCAGCGCGTTTTGCGGCAAGCCGAGGTCTGCGAGGACGGAGGCGAAGCCGAAGCCGTGGATCAGCCCGAAGCCAAAGGCCATGACCCAGCGCTTGCTGTCCACCACGCCACGAATGTTTTGCACGGCTGCAACGATGATGGACGCCGCGATGGTGGACTCGACCCAGCGGGACGGCAGACTGACCACGCCCAGCGCGGCCAAACTCAGGGTGATGGAGTGGGCGAGGGTGAAGGCGGTGACGACTTTGAGCACCTCTTTCAGCACTCTCACAAAGGACTCGGCAGGCAGGATTTGGCTGTTTCCCAGGAGTTTCCTGGTCAGCTGGGTGTCGTTTTTGCGGAAAATCAGCACCGCTGGCAGCAAGAGAGAGAGCAAAAAGAGAATATGGTCGTAGCCAATCCAAATGTGAAAAGCGCCATCAACTATGTATTGTTTCAATGTTTGCCAAGTACTGGGCGGCTGGAAAGCCAGGTTTTGCGTGGCTGTTTCGGTGCCCAGAATGATGGACAAGGCCTCTCCCGTTTTTCCATCCTTGCCAGGTGGTAGCCATTGCACCAAGCCACGATGGGAAGGGTCCACGTCAAACAGCAATGAGTATTTCACCTGCAACGCCTCTGTAATCGCAACCCCGCAGGCGGCTTTCAAGCTGAGAACGGCGTAAGTGCCGTCGCTGTGTTTGTCCAGTTGCATCGGGGCGGTGGTGGAAAACTGGCAGGGTTTGTCTTTGCTGGACAGCGCCAAATGGGTTGTGGCGTATTTGGTGATGTCGTCACCGCGAGCGCGCACTTCGCCCCAGGTCAGCGCGCCGTCGTTGTCGCGGTCCAGCTGCAGCACGTAGTCCAAATCGCGCAGGGCGATGTCCCAGCGAACGGCGACGTCAGAGCCGCCCGCTTGGGCACTCATGGTCAAGTAGCTGTCGCTGGGTTTGTGAGCTTGGGCGCTGGTGGATGCAAGAAACATCAAAAATAATAGCGCTATAGGCAATAAATACGCCGGCTTGAGTGCTTTTTTGAGCTTAAAAGTGATGGTTTGAGCGAATTTTGACATTATTTCACCCCCGCCAACTTCGCCAAGCCAGCGGCAAGTTCGGTTAAATGCGCGTCCTCATACTTGTTTTGTTTGAGCCAATTCAGCGCTGGCTCTGCCGCTGCTGCGTCGTTGGCGGCTAGGGCGGTGCGCAGCAGCACTTCGGCATCACGCGGTTCTTTTTGCAGCTTGTAGTTGTTGACAGCCAAGGTGAGTGCTTTTTTCGTGTTGTTTTCAATGTCCAACTCAAAGCGGGCGGCCTCTTGCTCATGCAGGCGGTCGCCGCGTTTGGCGGCTTCTACAAAGCGGTCGCGCAGGTTGCTAGCCCAATCGGCGGCTTTTTTATGATTCGTCGCTTTGCCAGCCAGCGCCAAGCGCAGCAGCAAAATGTCAGAGCGTTCCCAGTCTGCCAGCAGGGTGATCACCGTTTCGGGCTTCTTTTTCAACAGCAAAAAGTCGGCATACGCACCGAGTAAGAACTGGTCTGTCACACCCAGCTTCAAGGCCTGCTTAAAGTAGGCGTCGGCGTCGTCAAAGCGCTTGAGGCGAATCGCCATTTCGGCCAAACGGGTCAATTCCCACAGCACCAGCTCGGGGGAGGCTGTCGGTTCCGCTTTCAGGGCAGCGTTCAGCGTGTCAAAAGCGCTTTGCAACCCAGCCGAACCACCTGAATGTGCCAGTACGTATTGGCTGCAGCCGGTCGCAAACAGCGGTGTCGTCAACGGTTTAAGCGCATCGCACTCAGCCTGCGCCTTGGCGTAATTGGCCTGCACCATCTGGATGGCGGCACGCCACGCCATGGGGTCGGGTGATGTCGGGTCGGCCAAGCTGGCTTTGTCCAAACTGGCTAAGGCACCGTCAAAGTTGTGGCTGTACTGCAGCAACATGCCTTTGATTTGCCAATATGACGCATTAGATGCTGGCGCGGCTTTATCAAGCGGAGTGAGTGCCGCAGACGCATACCCCACATAACGCGGATCGCCCTGCGCCATAGACAAATCAAAGTACCGCCGCGCAATTTCAGTCCGCAGCGCCACGTCATCCGGCTTGGCCTCTAACTGTTTGCGCAGCGACTGCAAGCGCCGTGCTGAAGGGTCAGTCGCGCTGAGCGGCAGTCGTTCAACCACGTCGCTGTCGTTGGCGGGGGTGAAGGGGGCGGCTTGGGTGGCTAAGGCGGTGAAAAGGCAGAAGATGGCGGCGAAAGCGGGAGTCAAAGGTCGAATCATGCTTGCGATTGTATTCATTCTTGAAATTATTCCGCCACGCAGTCGGTTACGTAAAATGATACGATGGCATAAATGTCTTGGAG
>JAYWCQ010000111.1:0-17041 GCA_043780435.1 Polaromonas sp. | reverse complement strand
AGAATTTTGAGGATTTATTGTCGTCATCCAATCATCATACCTTTAGTTGATGATTGGATAAAGCGCTTGCAAAAATTATTTCAATCCAAGTAAGCGAACGGCGTTGTCTTTCAAAATGCCTGGCATGACTTCGGGCTTAAAACCCGCTTCTTCAAAGTCTTTCATCCAGCGGTCTGGCGTGATGAGTGGGTAGTCAGATCCAAACAAAATGCGGTCTTTCAAGAGCGTGTTGGCGAATTGCACCAGCTGTTTGGGGAAGTATTTAGGGCTCCAGCCAGACAGGTCAATCCAGACGTTGGGCTTGTGTGTCGCCACGCTCAGCGCTTCGTCTTGCCACGGAAAGCTGGGGTGCGCCATGACAATTTGCATGTCGGGGAAGTCAATCGCCACATCGTCCAAATGCATGGGGTTGCTGTACTCCAGACGCAGACCACCACCACAGCGCATGCCACTGCCAATGCCGCTGTGGCCGGTGTGGAAGATGGCGGGCAGTTTGTATTCTGCTATCACTTCATAAATCGGCCAGGCCATCTTGTCGTAAGGGTGGTAGCCCTGCACGGTGGGGTGGAATTTGAAACCCTTGATGCCAAATTCTTCAATCAAACGCCGTGCCTCGCGCGCACCCATCTTGCCTTTGTGTGGGTCTATGCTGCCAAAGGCCATCATCATGTCGGAATTGTTCTTCGCAGCTTCGGCGATTTCTTCGTTGGGGATGCGCCGACGTCCCATTTTTGACTCTGCATCGACTGTGAACATGACAAGTCCAATTTTGCGTTCGCGGTAGTAGGCAATGGTTTCGGCAATGGTAGGGCGCTTGCCGTTTTTGAAGTATTTGTCAGCAGCTTTGTCATACTCTTCACCATAGTTGTCAAACGGGTTCCAGCAGCTGACTTCAGCGTGGGTGTGGATGTCAATAGCGATGAGGTTTTTATGATCCATGAAATACTCCTGTGAAAGCTTTGTCTAGGGTAAATACTAATAAATTGGCTGGAAATTGGATTGAAATAGTTATCAAATATAACCATAATTCAATTATGCAAGAAATTAAAGCCAAACATAACTGCAAGTTAAACCATGACAAAGAATAAAGCAAATTCAAATTTAATCTCTTTAGAGTTCACCGGAGATGCACAAGAAGTTGCGGTGATTCGCCTGACTCGCCCCACCAAACGCAATGCGATCAACGATGCTTTGATGGCCGCCATACGTACTGTATTTGAAACAATGCCAAGCCATGTTCGCGCAGCTGTAATAGCAGGCGAGGGTGATCATTTTTGCGCGGGTTTAGATTTGAGCGAGCTTCAAGACCGCGATGCAGGGCAGGGCTTGATGCATTCGCGCTCTTGGACAGTGGCGTTGGATCGTGTTGAATTTGGCCCAGTTCCTGTGGTGGCGGCGTTGCATGGCGCTGTCGTGGGTGGTGGTTTAGAGTTGGCCAGCAGTTGCCACATTCGCGTGGCAGATGAATCCACTTTTTACGCATTGCCAGAAGGAAGTCGCGGTATTTTTGTAGGCGGTGGCGGCTCAGTGCGGATTCCAAAACTGATTGGCGCATCGCGCATGGCAGACATGATGTTCACGGGACGCGTTTACAACGCGGTCGATGGCGAAAAAATTGGCTTGGCGCAATACTTGGTGCCGAAAGGCCAAGCTTTTGAAAAAGCTTTAGAACTTGCCAAACGCATCGCTCAAAACGCACCACTGACCAACTACGCCTTGATGCATGCCTTGCCCCGTATTGCCGAGCAAAATGCAGACCACGGCTTTTTTACCGAATCCATGATGGCGGCCATCGCACAAAGCGCACCGGAAGCAAAAGCGCGCGTGAAAGCGTTTTTAGATGGTAAAGCTGCCAAAGTGCAAGTTAAGTAAACCTAGATTATTTACACTGATTTTTATGACAATCGCCACTGCTAATGCCACTGCTACAGCCGCAGCATCACCCAAATACCGCGAATTCAAATACGGCGTCACGCGTGCCATTGTTTCTACATCCGGCGATGCGACTTATCTGCAAGCTGAAAATGACTTAGATCCGTATGGCGTAAGACTCACGGATAGACTAGAACACTGGGCAAAACACCGCCCTGACCGCACTTGGATGGCGCGCCGAGACGCTGTCACCAAAGAGTGGGTACACGTGAGCTATGCACAAGCATGGGAAAAAGCGCAGCGCATTGGTCAGTCTTTTTTAGACATGGGTTTGAGTGTTGACCGACCTGTGGCAATTTTGAGTGAAAACAGCTTAGAGCATGCTTTGATTGCAATCGGTGCGATGACAGTTGGCATTCCGTATTGCAGTGTCTCAACCGCTTACAGTTTACTGAGCCAAGACTTTGAAAAACTCAAACATATATTTGCAACCATCACGCCAGGTTTTGTTTACGCCAGTGATTGGGAGAAATACAGCAAGGCGATCAACACTGTCGTTCAATCAGACGCCGTAGTTGCTGTAAATAATATAGCAACACAGACAATAAATACGCCGAATAAGGCCATAAAATATATTAAATTTGAGGATTTATTTGCTAACGCAACATGTGATCGCGTTAGCCATGCCATGCAAGCCACAGGGCCAGATACGATCGTTAAATTCCTCTTCACCAGTGGCTCAACCAAATTGCCCAAAGGCGTGATCAATACGCAACAGATGATTTGCGCGAATGTCCAGCAAATCAGCCAATCCATCCCGGCAATGGCGGAAGATCCGCTGGTGTTGGTCGATTGGACACCTTGGAACCACACTTTTGGCGGCAACCATGATTTCAATTTGATTTTGCACCATGGAGGCACCATGTACATTGATGATGGCAAGCCCGTGCCCGCGTTGATTGGCGAGACCTTAAGAAATCTACGTGAAATTTCACCGACGATGTATTTGAATGTACCCACTGGATTTGAGTATGTGGCCGCCGCCATGAAAGCCGATGATGAAGACGGCAGACAGTTGCGTAAATCACTGCTTTCGCGCTGCAGAATGTTTTTTTACGCTGGGGCATCGTTGGCGCAACCGATTTGGGACAGTTTGTTTGAAAGCGCCGAAAAGGAAATTGGCGAACGCATCGTGATGACCACCGGTTTAGGCATGACTGAAAGTGCACCCTTTGCTATTTTTGTGACCAGTCCGAACGTGAAGGCCGGTGATCTTGGTTTGCCTGCGCCTGGGATCAGTTTGAAACTCGTTCCCAGCGGCGATAAAGTGGAAGTTCGCTACAAAGGCCCCAACATCACATCAGGCTACTGGCGCAACGACGAAGCTACCAAAGAGAGTTTTGATGAAGATGGCTACTTTTGCACGGGCGATGCCGTGAAATGGATCGACGAATCCGATCATCACAAAGGTTTGAAGTTTGATGGTCGTATTGCCGAAGATTTCAAATTATCAACCGGAACATTTGTGAGCGTAGGACCGATGCGCGCAAAAATCATTGCCGCTGGTGCACCTTATATTCAGGACGTGGTCATCACAGGTTTGAATGAAAAAGAGGTGGGGGCTTTGATTATTCCCGCGCTGATTCCGTGCAGGAAAGCTTTTGGTTTGGCTGATAGCGCGTCTATGGCTGATATTGCTATGCATCCGCCCATGCAACAAGCCATGGCAAAAGTCATCACAGAATTAGCGAAAACAGCTACAGGTTCAGCCAGCAGAGTTGCGCGAGCCGTCGTGCTGACAGAGCCGCCGAGTATCGACAAAGGTGAGATCACCGACAAAGGCAGTATCAACCAACGTGCGGTGTTGAAAGAGAGGGCTGCATTGGTTGCTGCACTTTATGACGATACCGCTTTGAATATTCTTAAATCTTGATTTCAAGTTATTTATCAGTTAAATTTTGTTCGTTTTTCGTTAATTTAAAGGAAACTCGTGATGGATAGGCGATTATTTACCCAAGCTAGTATTGGTGCAGCTATTGCAGCAGCACTCAACCCAAGCGCATTTGCGCAATCTGCCATGCCGTTTGAGCAGGTCAAAGTGCTCTATGGCTTTCCGCCAGGTAGCGCTGGCGATATTTGTGCGCGTCGCGTGGCAGATAAATTTGGTGCTTCAAATTACACCAAAAATGCAGGCGTGATCGACAGCAAGCCAGGTGCGGGTGGTCAAATTGCCTTGAATTTGCTCAAGTCCGCACCTACTGATGGTTCAGTGATTGCCATGACACCTTTCTCGGCGATTTCACTGTATCCACATATTTTCAAGAATTTGCAATACAAACCGTTTGAAGATTTTCAACCCATCAGCACAGCTTCGATGATTCATCATGGTTTGGCCGTTGGGCCTATGGTTCCTGCAACTGTAAAAACAGTGAAAGACTTCCTAGCTTGGGCAAAAGCGAATCCTGAAAATGCCAGTTATGGCTCACCAGCCGCAGGATCAACACCCCACTTCATTGGTGCGCTCTTGGGTCTGAACAACAATGTGGATTTGAAACACATCCCTTACCGTGGTTCGGTTCCCGGCGTGACCGATGTGGTGGGTGGCCAAATTGCTGCGATGGTGACCCCGCATGGCGACTTTATTGCCAACCACAAAGCTGGCAAGATGCGTATTCTGGCAACCTCAGGAAAAACGCGTTCACCTTTTGTACCTGAAGTGGCCACATTTGCAGAGCAAGGATTCCCAGAATTGACAGTGGAAGAATGGTTTGGTTTTTACGCGCCTGCTAAAACACCAGCCAACGTGGTTGCTGCAGCCAATGCCGCTATCAATGCTGCTGTTAAAGACAAGGCTGTTCAAGATTCTTTCACAGTCGTCGGCTTGATTCCCTTTGCAGGAACGGTAGCAGAGCAATTGAAGAGCTCGCAAGTAGAGTTTGAGCGCTGGGGTCCGCTGATCAAGCGTATTGGTTTTACGGTTGACTCCTGATAATTAAAGAAAGTACTTTAAAGAAAGTTCATTACCAGCGTGGAAAAAATCGATACAAGCTACCTTGAAACCCTACTCGGGTACAACGCCCGTCGAGCTGCGCTGGTCATCATTGAGCAGTTTTTAAAGAGAATGGCTGTGTACGATTTAAGACCGGTCGATTTTTCGGTTTTGTCATTGATCACGCACAACCCTGGCATCAGTTCACGTCAGCTATGTTCTGCGTTAAATATCATGCCGCCCAATTTGGTCGGCATGATCAACACCTTAGAAAAACGCGAATTGATAGCGCGCAAACCTCATCCCAGCGATCGGCGTATCCTCGGGCTGCATTTGTCGGACGCAGGTGGTAAGTTGATGAAAAATGCGGAGCAAACTGCGAAAGAGCTTGAAAACGATGCGGCTTCTAAATTAACAGCAGCAGAACGCAAAACTTTGATGCGCTTGTTGCAGAAAATCTATACTTAAACAGCGCAATTTCAACACTGTAAGTATTTATTAGACGCCAAGATGCTGCTGCAGTATTTCAGGCTGCGCCAATAGTTGCTCTGAGCTTCCAGCATAGACAACTTGACCTTTCACCAAAATCACATTGCGGTCTGTGATTTGTGTGACATGTTTCCAGTTTTTATCAACAATGATGCTGCTGATGCCCGACTCACGAATCACCCCGCAAATGCGCCAAATTTCTCTCGCAATCAAGGGCGCCAAGCCCTCGGTAGCTTCGTCCAAAATCAGCACATCCGGGTTGGTCATTAATGCTCTGCCAATGGTCAGCATTTGCTGTTCACCGCCTGACAGCTGCTGCCCACCATGATTCAGGCGTTCTTTCAAACGTGGGAAAGTGTCTAAAACTCTGTCGTAATGCCAATCTTGCTGCTTTTCAGCACGCAGCCTGGCCGCTGCAGATTTACCAGCTCGTCCCGTCATTTTCAGGTTTTCAGTGACACTCAAATTGCCGAAAATACCGCGACCTTCGGGCACGTAAGCCACACCTAGTTGTGCAATTTTGTACGGTGGCGCTCCTGTCATGTCTTGACCCATGATGCTCACATCGCCAGCGCTGGGTTTGACCAAGCCCATGATGCTTTTCAGCAAAGTGCTTTTGCCCATGCCATTGCGTCCCATCAGCCCAATCGTCTCGCCCCTAGCTACTGAAAAATCTATCCCCTGCAAAATATGGCTCGCACCATAATGCGTGTTCAAACCTTGAACGTCTATGAGGAGATCGGGCATGTTTTTGTCAGACATGTTCTTCACCCAAATAGGCGGCTTGCACGTTGGCATCGGCACGCACTGCGGCCGGTTTGTCGCTTGCGATGACTTGACCGTTGACCATCACGGTGAGTTTGTCTGCCAAGGCGAAAACGGCATCCATATCATGTTCTACGAGCAGCATGGCATGGCCTTTTTTCAGGGTGTGCAGCAATTCAATCATGCGTTCAGCCTCGGCCACTCCCATGCCTGCCAGGGGTTCATCTAACAATAGAACTTGTGGTTGGGTGGCCAAAGTCATCGCAATCTCTAGTTGCCGTTGCTCGCCATGGCTGATGGTTCCTGCTACAGTGTTTATGCGATTTTCTAGCTTGCACAAGGCTATAGACAACGCAGTTATTTCCTGAGCTGCTATTGATTGTGTAGCAGTTTGGGTGTTTTGAAGCCATAGCATCGGGTTCCAAGGCTGCTGCACGTCACGCGACTGGGCAGCCAAGCGCACATTGTCCCAAACGCTGAGAGGTAGAAACACATTGGTTTTTTGGAAGCTGCGCCCCAAGCCTTGTCTTGAAATTTTCTCGGCCGACCAACCCGTGACGTCGTGCCCGTTTAGTTGAATGCTGCCGGATGTCAACGTCAAATCGCCAGAAATTAAGTTGGTAAGGGTTGATTTTCCAGCACCATTGGGGCCAATCACGGCATGAATTTGACCTCGGTACAAATCAATCGACACATCGTTCACCGCAGCCAGGCCACCAAAATGCTTGGTTAGGTTTTTGGCGGACAAAAGTAATTCAGTCATCTTGCACTCCAGCTTTGGCACGCTTGCGCTGCAAAAAGCGCTCAGCCAAACCCATCAAGCCGCGCGGTGCAAACATCACCACCAGCACGATGAAGGTTCCCATCCACAGTTGCCAGTGCTTGCCTAGGCTGATGTCTTTGCCGAACAGTTGAACGGTTGGCAAATCCTTCAACGCATGCAGCACATATTCAAACGTAAATGCACCTAAAAACGCACCAGCAAAGTTACCCATGCCACCCAAAATAACCATCATGATGGCGTGCGCGCTCATGTGAAAACCCATCAGCTCTGGGTTGATATAACCACTTTGTGCCCCCCACAAGTAGCCCGCTAATCCCGCCAAACCACCGGCGATGGTGAATGCAGTCAGTTTGTAGCCGAAGGTGCCAAAACCCATGGCACGCATACGGTGTTCATTGATGCGAATGCCTGACAAGGCACGACCCAGCGGGCTCCACAACAAGCGGCGCAAAAACACATAAACCAGCAATGCAAAAGCTAAAGTGACGTAGTAAAAAGTGATCTTGTTATCCAAATCAAACAGGGTGACCCCGAAAACCTGTGCGCTGGGTTTGAAGTTGATATACAAGCCGTCTGACCCGCCCAAGGCTTTGTTGTCAAAAAACAAGAAAAACACCATCTGCGCAAAGGCCATGGTCACCATGATGAAGTAAATACCATGCGTGCGAACGACGAAAAAACCGATGATCAAAGCGGCAAGGGCAGATGCCAACACGGCTACCGGTAGTGTCCACCACAGGCTAACGGCGGCATCTTGCGGCATTAAAAAAGCCAAGGCATAACCCGCCAAGCCAAAATATGCTGCGTGACCTAGAGATACCAAACCCGTCACACCTTGCAGCAAATCCAAGCTCATCGCAAATATCGCCATGATGAGCATACGTGTCGCCATTTGCGTGTAAAAGTCCGTTCCTACCCACGGGAAGGCGAGCAGAGCGACCAAACCCAGCCCCAACGCGATCTGCACACCGCGTGGCAGTATTTCTAAGTTTGCTTTTGGTGAACTCATAGTTTCAATAGGTTCATCATGCTTTAAACAAGCCTTCTGGCTTCCACAACAACACTGCCGCCATCAGTATATAAACCAACATGCCAGACATGGATGGCAGCAATACCTTGCCAAAGGTATCTACCAAGCCGACCAGCAGCGCTGCAATCAAGGCCCCGCGGACCGAACCAATACCACCAATAACCACAACCACAAAGCACATGATGAGCACTTGTGAGCCCATGTTTGGGTAAACGCTAGAAATAGGCGCTGAAAGTATGCCAGCAACCGCTGCAAGACCCACGCCCAGCGCAAACACCACGGCGTGAATCAGTTTGATGTTGATGCCTAGCGCCTCCGTCATGTCGCGGTTGAATGCGCCTGCGCGAATTTTCATACCCAAACGTGTTTTTGCAATGAGCCAGTACAAACCCAAGGCCAAGGCAACACAAACGGCCGACATAAAGAGCCGGTAAACGGGGTAAGACAAGTTATCAGTCAACGGAATTGACGCGCTCAACGCTTCAGGAATGGTGACGCCATGTACGTCATCGCCCCACAAAATCGACCGCAGTTCTTCAAAAATGTAGATCAACCCGAAGGTCAGCAGCACTTGGTCTAAATGGTCGCGTTCATAAAAATGCCGGAACAGCAACCATTCCAGTGCCAAACCAAATAGCACTGCAAGCGCGATACCCACGACGATGGCCAGCGTCAAGCTACCCAGCAGCGTACTTAACCAATAAGCCAGATACGCGCCCAGCATATAAAAGCTGCCATGCGCCAAATTCACCACGCCCATGATGCCGAAAATCAGCGTCAACCCAGCCGCCAGCATGAACAGCAGCAGGCCGTATTGCACGCTGTTCAGCAGTTGGATAAGAAAAGTAGGGAAGTCCATGAATGAGCTATAGAATTGACGAAGCTATAGTAATAGGGAGGAAAACTCCCTATTTTTTAGACTAGGCGATAAGCTTTTTTTTCGATCAGATTAAGACATCTTGCAACCCGCGCCAGAGTCGGCTAAGGCTTTAGCGGCAACACCCAGGACTTTGTTTTCTTTGTTTTCAACAACGCGCAAGTAAATATCTTGCACTGGGTTGTGTGATTTGCTCATGGTCCATTTGCCGCGCGGGCTGTCAATCTTGGCGGATTCCATGGCTTTGTACAACTCAACCTTTTTAGTCATATCGCCTTTGACAGCATTCATGCCTTGAATCAACAACAAACCTGTGTCGTAGCCTTGCACCGCGTAAACGTCTGGCTGCAGCTTGAAGGTTTTGGCGTAATTCAGGCGGAATTCTTTGTTGCGCGGTGTGTCGAGTGAATCGCTGTAATGAAGCGTCGTCATCACGCCATTGGCGGCTGGGCCTGCGGCATCGAGCACGCCTTCAGTCAAAAAGCCTGAGCCATAGAGTGGAATCTTGCCTTGCAGACCCGCTGCAGCGTAGTCTTTCATGAATTTAGCTGCACCGCCACCGGCGAAGAAGCAAGCCACGGCGTCAGGCTTCAAGGCTGCAATTTCAGTCAACAGCGCTTGAAATTCCACATTGGGGAAGGGCAAGCCGAGCTCTTTGATAATCGTGCCGCCAGCCGCCGTGTAGCCTTCTTTGAAACCCTCAAAAGCTTCGTCACCCGCGGCGTATTTCCAAGTGATCCACACTGCTTTTTTGTGGCCTTTGGCGATCATCGCAGGGCCAAGCGCACGTGTTGGTTGCGAGTTGCTGAACGATGTGCGAAACACGTTGGGCGCGCATTGCGCACGTGTCGCAGCGTGTACGCCTGCGTTAGGAATCAAGCTCAACACACCGCTATCACGTGCCACTTTGTGAATGCCCATTTGCACGCCTGAGTGCACCGTGCCTACCAGCACGTCCACCTTGTCGCGCTGCACCAGTTTGTTGGCGTTTTCAATGCCTTTGGATGGATCAGATTCGTCATCCACCTTGAAGAACTCAATCTCACGGCCACCCAGTTTGCCACCTTGTTCATTGATAGCCAAGCGAAAACCGTTTTCAATCGCCACGCCTAGTTGTGCAAACGTACCGGTGTACGGCAGCATCAAGCCGACGCGTAATTTGCCGGTTTGCGCTTTGGCTTGCTCAGCAACAAGCAGACCCGTTGAAGCCGCGCCAATGAGGGCAGCGCTGCGAGATAAAACTTGACGACGAGAAGTAGATCTTGTTTTCATGGAGTCTCCTGATGGAATGGGTGAAATTAATTGAAATGTGAATTATTGTGCATGCATGATAAACGTATCAGGCATTTTTTTTCCTAGGATAAACCCTGACTATTTTCCGTATTTTAGTTTTCCTAGGCGTTGGCTTCAAGCAGATTTAAGTAAAGAGAGCGGGTAGGGCTTGACAGTGCTTTTGCCTTGTTTTATATTTAACAATGTCGTTAATTAACTATATGAGTAAATACAACCATGTCAGTCAATACCACCTCTGAAGTTGATACTTTAAGTGCCGTATTTTCTGCCTTGTCAGACCCCACACGTCGGGCAATGCTGGCGCGGCTGTCGCAGGGCGCAGCCTCGGTCAACGAGTTGGCTGCGCCGTTCAAAATGAGCCTGCCCGCTGTCTCAAAACACATCAAAGTGCTGGAAAAAGCCGGCCTGCTCACCAAAACCATCAACGCCCAGCAGCGCCCGTGCAGGATTGACGGCGTGCAGCTCAAGCAAGCTGTCGATTGGATAGATCAATACAAGCAGCTGTGGGAAAGACGCTTAGACTGCTTGGATGCCTATTTGGTCGAGCTGCACGCCAGTGAATCAGCGGCAAAATCCACACAAGCAAAAAAGAACAATGTAGCAAAAAATACAACAAAAAAATAGCACCTCAGGCATTAAATACGCTGGCTACAGCCAAAAATAGCCTTAAAAAACAAGCTAAACCCGAAAAATCCGCTCAAAAAGCACCAAAAAACTCTTAAATTCCCCAAAGTAAGCGTCAAACCACAGGAGAAAAACGATGACAACGCCCCCAACAACCTTCAACAACAAATTGGATTTGACTTTTGAGCGCATCGTCGATGTGCCGCCCCACCTCGTGTGGCGCGCTTGGACCGAGCCGGTACTCATGAAACAGTGGTTTTGTCCCCTGCCTTGGAAAACCATAGACGCCGAAGTCGATGTGCGCCCGGGCGGCATCTTCCGCACCACCATGCAGTCGCTCGAAGGCAAAGAATACCCAAACACGGGCTGTTACCTGGAAACGGTCAAAAACGAACGCATCGTCTGGACAAACGCCATGTTACCCGGCTTTCGCCCCGCGCCCGTGAATGCGCCCTGCGGCGATGACACCGAGTTCATGTTCACCGCCAAGGTCGAGTTTGAGCCTCACGGTGCGAATGGCACCAACTACCGCGCCACCGTCATCCACGCCGACGAAGCGGGCTGTCGAAAACACGCCGCCATGGGCTTTGAGGGCGGCTGGGGCACCGCGCTGGATCAGCTCGTTGCCATGGTCAAAAAAGGCATTTAACGAGAAAAACATGGTCAAACAAATCTTCGTTAACCTGCCGATTGGCAACCTGAAAGCTTCCATGGCGTTTTACGCCGCCTTGGGTTTCAAAAACAATCCGCACTTCACCAACGATGACGCCGCCTGTATGGTCTACAGCGACACCATTTATGTGATGCTGCAGAGCCATCATTCATGGCGCAGATTCACCGACCGCCCGATTCCGCCTTCGACGTCTAGTGAGGTGATGCTCGCCTTGTCCGTTGACAGCACCCAAGAAATCGACACCATGAACGAGATCGCCCAAGCCAACGGCGGACATGCGGATATCAACCCCAAGCAAGACCTGGGCTTCATGTACAGCCGCGCTTTTACCGACCCTGATGGTCATATTTGGGAACCATTTTGGATGGATCCGGCGATCATACCGGCGTAAAGGCTATTATTTTTGCTATGAATTTAATAGCATATTAGGCAATAAATACATCGGCTAGACGCATATTGTGACACTAATTTCCGACATCGCTATGTGGGGGAAGAGTTGGCTCACTCAGCGCGCCAAGGCAGCTTCAAGTTTCGCTTTATTCATACCGGAACGTCCCTTCAGACCGCGCTGCCTGGCCTCATTGCGAAGCTGAAGCACGGTTCGCCCACCTGAGCCTTGGTGGGAGCGCAAGCCACCACGCCGGCCTGCAGACATATCGTTGAGCGAAGAGGCGCTGCTTGTCACCGATTCACCGTGCTGCGCCTGCTCTTTGTTGACGACCCGCGCCGCGATCTCTTCGGCCAAAGAAACAGACTTGCCGCCTGCAAGCAGGCTGTCCTTGATATGTGTGTACTGGCGTTCGCGCTTAGCGCTCCAGGCTTTTTGTGGCATGACGGATGCTTGGGTGTTGAAATTAGATAGTTAAATCCCGGTCACGCCCGCAGGAAGGACAGCAGCGCATCATTGAACGCCTGCGCGTGCGACAGGTTCATCCCGTGCGGTGCACCGTTCACTATCACCAGTTGGCTGTGCGGCACGGTGCGATGGGTGCGCTGACCCGAGCCTTCGAAGGGCACGATTGCGTCCGCGTCGCCGTGAATCACCAGCGTGGGCACCGTCACCTTTTTCAGGTCTTCTCTAAAGTCGGTCGCGCTGAACGCGTCCATGCACGCCAACGCCGCATGCTGTGCCGACTGCTGGCACACAGCGATCGCCGCGATGCGCTGCGACTCGGTGACCTGCAGCACACCGTTGGCCGAGAAGAAATTCTGGGTGAACCCGTCGAAGAAGGTACCCCGGTCTTGCTCAAGCGCGTGCTTCTTATCTTGCGCCGCCTCTGGCGTGAGTGGTCCGTCGGGGTTGTCGGAAGACTTCATCAGGCATGGCGGCACGGCTGCGGCAAACACCACGCTACGCAGATGCGATTCGCCGTGCCGTGTGATGTAGCGTGCCACTTCGCCTCCGCCCATCGAGAAACCCACCAGCGTCACATCCTGCAGTCCGCATTGGTCCATCACGCGTTGCAGATCGTCGGCCAGCACGTCGTAGCTGTAACTTGATTCCGGCTTGTCTGAACGCCCAAAGCCGCGTCGGTCGTATGCTACTACGCGGTAGCCAGCAGCTTCAAGCACCGAAACTTGCGGCTCCCAAGCTTGGGCTGACAGAGGCCAGCCGTGGATTAACACCACCGGACGGCCGCCACCCCCGGTGTCCTCGATGTGCAGGCGCACGGCGTCTGCGGGCGCTGTGTTTGAGGGCATTGTGTTTGCGGGCGTACCGGCGCTGTTTGAATTGTCTGAGCTCACCGCGGCTCCAGCGGCGGCGGCTCCCAGTGCGCCGGCGACGGCACCCAGCGTGGCCCCGACCACAACCCCTACTGGCCCGGCGACCACAACGCCAATGGCCGCGCCCGTGGCCGCACCTGCCACCAAACCACCACCCGTCAACGCCGTTTTGGCCTCGCGCTCGGCTTCATCGGGTTCCAGCAGAATCTGCGCCGCAACACTCGTGTCCATCGACGGAATGCCGTGGCCGGGCTTGGCCTGCTCGGCAAGGTCTTCGTCGACAAGGGTGGTGTCAGAAGGTGGTGTGTTCAATGGGTTCATAGGGTTCTCCTTGTTCAGTTGAAGGTGGCATGAGCGTGAGACTCAGTCCGCAAACTAATCTACTACATGCTATGCCCTTGATAACGGATCTGTCTGTGCGGCATCGTACAGATAATGATCACCTTGTAATCCAAATTTGCTATGAATAAGATAGCTACTTAGGTAGCAAATACGACAACTAAGTGCCAATTTCACCTCTAAATCTTATAAGTAGACAACAAAATACTGGTCTCCGTTGTCGCAATCCCATCTGCCAGCCGGATGATGTTCAGCACCTCGTCAAACGCTTCCAAAGTCTCGGCGCGTATCTCGGCTATCAGGTCCCAGCGGCCGTTGGTGGTGTGCAGCGCTACGACGTTGGGCATGCCGGTTAAGGCGTGGCGCACCTCCAGGGCGCGGTTGCCTTCTACGGCGATGCACATGATGGCGCGGATGCGGTGGGCTTCTACGTCGGGTTTGAGTTTGACGGTGTAGCCCACAATGGTGCCGTCGCGCTCCAGTTTGGCGATGCGGTTTTGAATCGTTGCCCGCGCTAATTTCAGCTTTTTAGCCAGCGTAACAACCGATATTCGGGCATCGTCGCGCAGCAGGCCTATGAGTTCACGGTCAGTGTTGTCCAGAACTGGTTTTATAGAAATTTTAGCCATAGTGTTCAATCAAGGTGAGCAATATGCACATCATAGCTCTCTTTTTGAACGGTTTGTGTGCTTCACACGGTGCTAAATGACGGGGATACTGACTGAAAGCACTTCAGGAAACTTGCTATGACCCGTTTTATAGATGTACCCACCATGTCCGAACTGGTCGCCGACATCGGCGTGACGCAGTTGATTGGCGAACTGGCCGACACGATTCAAGAAGACTTTATCCGCTGGCAAGATTTTGACAAATCCGCCCGCTTGGCCAGCCACTCCGACATTGGCGTGATCGAGCTGATGCCGGTGTCCGACGCCAAGCATTACGCTTTCAAATATGTCAACGGCCACCCCATCAACACCACGCGCGGGCTGAACACCGTGATGGCGTTTGGCGTGCTGGCCGAGGTGGACACGGGCTACCCGCTGTTGCTGTCCGAACTGACCATCGCCACGGCATTACGCACCTGCGCCACTTCGCTGATGGCGGCGCGTGCACTGGCGCGGCCTGATGCACGGCGCATGGCGCTGATTGGCAATGGCGCACAAAGCGAGTTTCAGGCGCTGGCGTTTAACGCCCATTTGGGTATCAATGAGATCGCCGTGTACGACGTGGATCCCGCCGCCACCGCCAAGCTGATACGCAATTTGTCGGTCTACCCGAACCTGAAGGTGATCCGCGCTCAGTCCACCGCTGAAGCTGTGCGCGGCGCGGACATCGTCACCACCGTGACTGCCGACAAAGCCTACGCCACCATCATCACCCCCGACATGGTTGAACCCGGCATGCACATCAACGGCGTGGGCGGCGACTGCCCGGGCAAGACCGAACTGCACGCCGACGTGCTGCGCGCCGCCAAAGTGTTTGTGGAGTACGAGCCGCAAACGCGGGTGGAGGGCGATATTCAGCAACTACCCGGCAATTTCCCCGTGACAGACCTGTGGCGCGTGCTGGCTGGACAAGTCGCTGGACGCGACAGCGACGCGCAAATCACCGTGTTCGACTCGGTCGGCTTTGCGCTGGAAGACTACTCCACCCTGCGCTACTTGATGGCGCAGTCCGAAAAGCGCCAGCGCGGCACCGACATCGAGCTGGTGCCTTGGGCGGACGACCCGAAAGACCTGTTCCGCTACACCCGACGCGGCGAATCTAAAGCGGTTTTACTCAAAGCGGCCTAATTTTATTGAGCGTTTACTATACTTTTAATAGCATCTTAGACAATAAATGCGTCGACTATGTGCCAATTTAGGCATTAAAAATCGTGCTTTAAGGTTGTTTGAAGCGTGCTTTATACCGTTTGCTGATAGCGATCCAGCATCTGCTCATGCGTTTCTATAGACGCACCTGGGCTTATCTTGCCAGCCAATTGGTCATGCATCATCTCGCCCATGCTGGGCAGTTGGCTGCGGTCAAGGTGATTGTCGGCGTTCCACAGGTCTAAGCGCATCAACGCTTTGGCGCAATGCAAGTAGCAGGCGTGTACGCTTACGCGAATCACCAGTTTGGGCACGCGGCGGCTGTCTTCGCAGAGTTTGAGATCCATTTCATCAGTAGAAAGCACCGCCGTACCGTTCACCCGCAGCGTTTCATCCACCCCTGGCACCATAAACAGCAGCCCCACTTGCTTGGTTGCGATGATGTTTTCCAGCGAATCCAGCCTGTTGTTGCCCGGTGAATCCGCAATCAACAACTTCCCACTGTCCACCACCTTCACGAACCCCGCATCGCCACCGCGAGGCGACGTGTCCGCGTGCCCGTCCGCACCATAGCTTGACATGACGACGAAGGGCGACAAGCTGATGAACCGCTTGGCATACACGTCCAACAGCGGCAGCTCTTTGAGTGCGGAGCGCGGGTTGACGGGTGGGAAAAGTGCGCGCAGGGCGGGTAGGGTGGTGATGGCGTTGATGGTGGTGTTGAGATTTGTCATTCAGACTTCAAACCTCAACAATCGTCTGAAACCCACCAAAAATCATGCGTTTACCGTCAAAAATTTTTTTGTATTTATCGTCCTGCATGATGGGGTCTTGCATGATGACTTTCCAAGCTTCGTCGCGCACGGCGCGAGAGGGCCAGGTGACCCATGAGAAGACGATGGATTCGCTGTCTTCGCGCTTTACGGCCATGGTGAACGAGGTTAATTTGCCTTCTGGCACGTCATCGCCCCAATTTTCAATGACGTTCAATGCACCGTATTTTTTGAAAACATTGGCCATTTTTTCAGCCATGACGCGGTAGGCTTCGCGGCTGGCTGTGGGTACGGCTAAAACATATCCGTCGATGTAATTCATGGTGGTTACTCCTAGTGATAAAAGTGATTACATTTTGCCACTTTAGCGCTAAACTAGATATAGACAAGCCTAAAATTAATCACCTATGAGGACACAAAGCACCTACCGCGAACGCTGGCTAGCCCTGCTGGTGCTGTCTTGGGCGTGCTGATGATCGTGCTGGACACCACCATCGTCACCGTGGCGCTGCCGTCCATCAAAAACGACCTGAAATTTTCTGAAACCTCGCTGGTATGGGTGGTGAATGCTTACATTTTGACGTTTGGCGGATTTTTGCTGCTGGGTGGGCGGCTGGGTGATTTGTATGGGCATCGCAATTTGTTTTCAGGGGGCATCACGCTGTTTACGGTGACGTCGCTGGCCTGCGGGGTGGCACAGTCGCCATGGATGCTGGTTTTTGCTCGCGGCTTGCAGGGCTTGGGCGGGGCAGTGGTGGCAGCGGTGGCGCTGTCGCTCATCATGAATTTGTTCACCGTGCCAACCGAACGCGCCAAAGCCATGGGGGTGTATGGCTTTGTGTGTGCGGGTGGCGGCAGTATTGGGGTGCTGCTGGGCGGTTTGCTGACCAGCAGCTTGAGCTGGCACTGGATTTTCTTGGTCAATTTGCCGATTGGTATCGCGGTGTATGTGCTGTGCCTGCGGCTGCTGCCAGATTCAACAGGCCGAGCCACG
>JAYWCQ010000110.1:0-9784 GCA_043780435.1 Polaromonas sp. | reverse complement strand
TGGCGTGCATTTGCCCAGCTACTTGAAAGACAAAGGCTTGTCGCCCCAAGTGGCCAGTTATGCGCTGGCTTTGGTGGGTTTGTTCAATGTGTTTGGCACTTATGTTGCCGGCTCTTTAGGGCAAAGACTGGCGAAGAGCAAAATACTATCTTTTATCTACTTTGCCAGAGCCGTTATTGTTGCCGTATTTATACTCGCCCCATTAACGCCAATGAGCGTCTATATATTCGCCAGCCTCATGGGTTTATTGTGGTTATCTACCGTGCCGCCGACCAATGCACTGGTCGCGCAGATATTCGGCATTCAACATTTGTCTATGCTCAGTGGCTTTGTGTTTTTCAGCCACCAAATTGGCTCGTTTTTAGGCGCGTGGATGGGCGCGGTGATCTTTGATGCGAATAAGAGCTACGACATGATGTGGTACATCATCGTCGCGCTGGGTGTATTTGGCGGGTTGATTAATTTGCCGGTAAAAGAATCGGCTGTGCCTCGGTCTCAGCTGAAACCCGCTTGATATGAACATCGCACCGAATATCGTCAAACGACTACTCATTTGGGCGGTCGCTACAGTTGCGCTGGGTGCGGTATTTATGGCATATACGCGGCCAGAATTTATGGTTGAACTGGCGAATCAGATTTGGCTGTGTTTTTAGCAGCCCTTTTAGCTTTGCTTCAGCTTTACTTTTACAGCCGAATTCTCTAGGTAGAATGCGGTATTAGCAGATTAAATTTCACTTTTACTCAACCCCTTATGACACCCATCACAGGAAGCATCGTTGCCCTTGCAACCCCCATGAATTTAGACGGCAGCGTGGACTACCCTGCGCTGCGTAAGCTGATCGATTGGCACATCACCGAAGGCACAGACTGCATCGGCGTGGTCGGCACCACGGGCGAATCGCCCACCGTCAACTTGCAAGAGCACTGCGAGATTATTCGCGTGTCGGTTGAAGAATCTAAGCGTTATGCGACGGTAAATCCGCAAGTTCGCGGCGGCAAACACGTGCCTATCATGGCCGGCTGCGGGGCAAATTCGACCGTTGAAGCTATTGAATTGGCCAAATACGCCAAAGAAGTCGGTGCAGACTGTCAGTTGCAAGTCGTGCCCTACTACAACCGCCCTACGCAAGAAGGCCAATATCTGCATTTCAAAGCGATTGCTGAAGCCGTCGCGCTGCCTATGGTGTTGTACAACGTGCCTGGCCGTACTGTGGCAGATATGTCAGTCGAAACGACCCTGCGTTTAGCGCACGTGGACGGTATTGTGGGCATCAAAGAAGCCAGTGGCAACATTGACAAAGCGCAGTGGCTGATCAAAGGCGCGCAAGCCTTGAAAGCGGAACTAAACAAAGATTTCGCCATCTACTCAGGCGACGACCCAACCGCAGTGGCGATGATGTTGTGCGGCGGCCAAGGAAATATCAGCGTGACGGCAAACATTGCGCCCAAGCTCTTGCATGAGCTGTGCGTGGCTGCTGTGGCGGGTGATATCAAAACGGCGATGGCGATTCAATTCAAACTACTGAGCCTGCACAAAGCCATGGGCCTGGAGGGCAACCCGATTGCAGTGAAGTGGGCGATGAAGCGTTTGGGTTTGTGCGGTCCAGCGATTCGCCTGCCGCTGACAGAATTAACTGCTGCCAGTCAACCAGCCGTAGAAGCTGCCATGCGGGAAGCTGGATTATTGGCTTGAAGAGTGGCTTAAATATTGCCCTCAATAGCAGCATGATCGAAATTATTTTGAAGGATTTAAGAGTGAACCGAAACCTAAAATTGAACACTTTGCAGCGCACCATCAGCTTGGTTGTGCTTTGCGCTTTTGGCTTGGGCGCTTGTGCTGTGATAGAGGAAGACAAAATCAATTACAAAAGCGTTCAAAAAGGAAATTCACTAGAAATTCCACCCGACTTGGTTCAACTCAGCCGTGACAACCGCTACCAACTGCCCGGCAACAGCAACTCTGCCAGTGGGTTTGAAGCGGGTAAATCGACGCAGACCGCAACCGCCACTGCGCCTTTGACCTTGGGCGATGTGAGCATTGAACGCGCAGGCAACCAGCGTTGGTTAGTCGTCAAGCGCGCACCAGACAAAGTTTTTCCTGTCTTGCGTGATTTTTGGACCGACAACGGTTTTTTGCTCGCCACCGACGAGCAAAGCTTGGGCATCATTGAGACCGACTGGGCGGAAAATCGCGCCAAATTGCCGCAAGACTTCATTCGTGCCAGCTTGGGCAAACTGCTCGATTCGATTTACTCGACCGGCGAACGCGACAAGTTTCGTACCCGCATAGAGTTGAACAGCGCCGGCGCGACTGAAATTTATGTGAGCCATCGCGGCATGGTTGAAAAATATGCCTCCGGTAGTTCGGGCACCACCGTGTGGGAGCCGCGTGCGCCAGATCCAGAATTAGAGGCCGAATTTTTGCGCCGCATGATGGTGAAAATGGGTGTGACTGAAGAGCAATCTAAAAAGGTGGCAACTGCTGCGCCTGCGGTTCAAACCTCTAAAATCGTGAGTGAAAACGGCCAAAGCGTGGTGCAAGTGAGCGAAGCTTTTGACCGTGCTTGGCGCCGTGTCGGCTTGGCATTGGACCGCACCGGCTTCACTGTGGAAGACCGCGACCGTGCGCAAGGCATTTACTTTGTGCGCTATGTGGAGCTAAATCCTGATTTGAAAGAAAAAGGCTTTCTATCCAAAATTCTGAACCTCAGCAGCGACACCAACATACCCGTTTTAAAGTATCGCATCTTGGTGAAAAGTAACAACGCTACACAAACCACAGTCAGCGTGCAAAACGCAACGGGTGGCGCAGCACCAGCCAAAGATACGCAAAATATTCTCAAGGTGCTGGCCGACGATTTGAAATAATATTTATCGGTAAATCAGCCATGCTCCGCTACAAAAATCTGAGCAGCGGTAGCACGGGAAACGCTACGCTGGTGGAGGCCAGTAGCGAGCAAACCGCAACATCAAGCCGCAATAAACCAAGCCGTGTTTTGGTCGATTGCGGCATGCGACTTTCCCGACTGCTAGAGCTGCTGGCTGTGGCCGATGTGCAGCCAGCAGACATTGACGCCATCTTCATCACCCACGAGCACAGCGACCACATTGGCTGCGTCACACAGCTAGCTTCGCGCTATAGCATTCCGATATGGGCAAGCCAGGGTACACACGCTGCGTTGCAAGACATGCAGAGCAAACTCCGCGCCAAACAACCTTCGCACTCTCAGTTGGTGCCAGGTTTTGAAGCCTTGGTGCACATTGCCTCTGACAACTGCCCCATTACCGTTGGCGATTTGCAACTCAACCCTTTCACCGTGCCGCACGATGCGCGTGAGCCTTTGCAACTCACCTGTACCAATGGCAATGTTAAACTTGGCATTTTGACCGACTTAGGCCATGCCAGCCGCCATGTATTAGATCAATTAACAGGCTGTAATGCACTTCTCTTAGAAAGCAACCACGACGATGAGATGCTGAGCAAATCGAAATACCCTGCGTTTTTAAAAGCGAGGGTTGGTGGCGATTTTGGGCATTTGTCGAACGCGCAAGCGGCAAATATTTTGTCGGCCGTGATGCACGACAAACTGCGCCACGTCAGCGCTGCACATCTGAGTCAGCAAAACAACCACCCGGCATTGGCTCAAAGCGCTTTGGCGGCTGTGTTGGGCTGCCTACCAGCTGAGATTTTGGCAGCCTGCCCCGAAACGGGCACGCCTTGGATGACGGTTTAAAACCAAAAAAAATACAGGCGTAAAAAAACCGCTAGCTCTTGCGAGTAGCGGTTTTTTTATTAACCTGCGATTTGCTTTGCAGTAAACCACACGGTTAAAGAAGAATTACTTCTTAGGAGCAGCTTCAACAGCTTTAGTTGCAGCAGCTTTAGCAGCGTCAACAGCAGCAGTAGCAGCAGCACCTGCTGCGTCTTTAGCAGCAGTAGCAGCAGTACCAGCAGCAGCTTTAGCTGAGTCAGCAGCAGCGCCAGCAGCAGCTGTAGATGCAGCAGCAGCGTCTTTAGCAGCTTCAACAACTGGAGCAACTACAGCAGCTGGTGCAACTACAGCAGCTGGTGCAGCAGCAGGTGCTTCAACTTTAACTTCTTCTTTTTTGCCGCAAGCGACGAGAGCAGCAGCAGCGATAACAGCTGCGATAACGATTGACTTGTTCATGAGAGTGTCCTTAGTAATTAATAAATAAGAGAAAACAATTTCCGGAAATTGTCAAAACGCCAACCCTCTCAACAACGTGATGTTCAACGAAACGCTAAACAACCCATCATGTCAAAAGCGAGTGCTTCAACATTAGATGAAAAATACTCGAGTTTCTTGCACCTAAGCCTCTGATTATAACTGTAATTTATGACCTACCCGTGGAAACCTTGGTTACTTTGCTTTTGCTTTTGCTTTATGAAAACTTACAGACAGTTGCGACAAGAAGACACTTTTTTATAGCAACCAACCCGCATCCGCCCATTCTTGCAGAAGCGCCATCGCACCATCGCTGGCTTTAGTGAGGTCTTTTGGTTCAAGAAAGCGCTGATTCGCCAAACGTTGCATCAGCACCGCATCTTTGCCTGCAGCGCGCCAGCTCTCGCCGTTTAAAAAAATGTGCCGCGCATCAAACAGCATCTGGCTGCGGGGGTGCAGATCAACGCGATTTTGGCGCGTCAAAATGATGTCTTCCTCACTCTCAGGCTCGGGTTCGTCAAACCACACATTCGCTTTCGGCTCAGTCAAATACTCGCCCAAATTGCGCGCCAAAGCGTCAGGGTCAGACATGGTTTTTTCTACCGCTGCTTTGGCGAAGTCTAGCAGCGCAGCTGGAATTTTCGCAGGTGCTTCCACGGCTTCTTGCTTCGGGTCTTTGTAGAGATTTTTTGCTACGTTTTTAATAGCGACATTGGCTATATATTCGCCGGCTAGAACACCATTTTCATCATCGTTTTCATCGTCTTCCTCGCCCTTTTCATCTTCTAGCTCCTCTTCATCCTCCAGCGTGTCATCCGCAAACCGTTGCAACAGCTCCCGCGCCAGCTCCATCTCTGCCGGCGCTCTGAAACCAATCGAATATGTCATGCATTCGCCCACCGCCACACCCTCGTGCGCGTACATGGGTGGTAGGTACAGCATGTCACCGGCTTCTAAGATAAACTCTTGCTCGGGCGCAAAATTTGCCAAAATTTTCAGCGGTACATCTTTTTGCAATGTCAAATCTTTTTGCTTTCCAATCTTCCAGCGGCGCTTGCCCTCAGCCTGCAGCAAAAACACATCGTAACTGTCAAAATGCGGCCCCACACCACCGCCGTCGGTCGCAAAGCTGATCATCAAGTCATCCAGCCGCGCATCAGGTGCGAAGCGGAATTGGTTTTTCAGCTCATAGGCGGTTTGGTTGTGCAAATCAACGCCTTGCACCAGCAGCGTCCAATTCGGGGTTTTCAAGGCTGGCAAAGCGTCAGGATAGATCGGGCCGTTCGTCATCGTCCATTGAACGGCAGCTTTTTTGCTGCTTTTGGCCGCTGGTTTAGACGCTGGCTTGGACACCGTTTCAACAATCAAGCGCGACTCCACATCCTCCTGCTCCGCCATGGCAAACAGCTTTTCCCGCGACAACAATGGCTTGAAACCGGCAATTGCAGCCCGAATCAGCAAGGGCTTTTTCTGCCAATACTTGCGCATGAACTCTGCAGGGCTGATATTGCCCAGCAGTTGCAGCGGTAGGTTGGGTGGAACGATGTTTGTCATAGATGCTGAAATATTAGCTGATTTCTTAGTTTTGGTTGTGGTTTTAGGCATGCGACAATTGTCGTATGGAAATCACCAAACAATGCGTCGTTGCCCTCACCTGGACGCTGAAAGACACCCTGGGCGAAGAATTGGACGTTTTAGACGAACCGGTTGAGTTTTTAGTGGGCGGCAGCGACCTCTTAGAAAAAGTGCAAGAAGCCCTGCAAGGCCACAGAGCTGGCGCCAAGCTAGACCTGCACTTGGAGCCCGAGGAAGCCTTCGGCGACTTCAACGACCAGCTCATCTTCCTTGAGCCCCGCGCCCTCTTCCCCAAAGAGCTAGAAGAAGGCCTCACCTTCGAAGGCAGCGCCCTACCCGCTGGCTGCAACCCCGATCTACCCACAGACGTGGTCTACGTCGTCACAGACATCTACCCCGAACACGTCGTTTTGGACGGCAACCACCCGCTAGCCGGCATCGCCATACGCCTGCACCTAAAAGTCATAGGCGTGCGCGAAGCCACCCTAGACGAAATCGGCGCAGGCACCTGCGGCTCAGGCTTCTTCAAATTGCAGTCAGATTCAGGGTATATGCCGGGGAATGATACGGTTCATTGATTTTATGGAGTAAGTCAGTTCTATCTGGATGAAAGTATTTAAACAATTTCGCTCACAAAGCCTCCCCCAACCTCCCGACCCCATCTTCAATCTTCTTCACATCCACAGTTGCAAAGCTCAACCTGAGCGTAGAAACATCCGCATCATGCGCATAAAACGGCACACCGGGGACGAAGGCGACCAGTTTCTCTATGGCGCGTTTGGCGAAGTCTGTGGCGTTGGACGATTTACCGCCCTCGCCTGTCAGCTTCGCCCAAAAGAACATGCCCCCTTGCGGCTCGTTGAAGGATATGGCGCTGCCTAGTTCGCGGCGCAGGCTGGCGGCCATGACTCTGGCGCGCTCGGCGTAGGTGGTGCGGACTGCTGCCAAGGCGGTGTCCAGACGGTTCAGGGTCAAATAATGGGCGGCGGTGGCTTGGGTTAGGTTGCTGGTGTGGGCGTCGCTGAACTGTTTACACATGGTGGCGTTGGCCAGCAGCGCGGAGGGTGCGATCATCCAGCCGACGCGCAGGCCGGGGCTTAAGATTTTGCTGAAGCTGCCGCAGTGGGCGAGCAAGTCGCGGCTGCCTGGCACGGTGTGGCTCAGTGCGAGTAAGGACGGCGGTGGCGGTTTGCCGAAGTAGAGTTCGCAATACGGATCGTCTTCTACCACCAAGGTGTTGTATTTCACCGCCAGTTCCAGCACGCGCTTGCGCCTAGCCAAACTCAGTGTAGCGCCGCTGGGGTTGCCAAAGGTGGGGATGAGGTAAACCATTTTGGGTTTGTGCTCGGCGATCAAAACTTCCAGCTTGTCGATGTCCACGCCGTCTGCGTCGGTCGGTGCGCCTATGACGTGTGCGCCGTAGAGGCGAAAGCACTGGATGGTGGCTAAAAACGTGGGCGCTTCGACGATGACTTTGTCGCCCGGGTTGATCATCACTTTGCCCAGCAAATCTAAGCCCTGCTGACTGCCGGTGGTGACGATCAGGCCTTCTGAGGCTACGGTCACACCTTTATTCGCCATGAATTTGCTCAAGCCTTCGCGCAGTGGGCCAAAGCCCTCGGTCGCGCCGTATTGCAGCACGGGGCCGGGGTTGTTGGCTAAAACGTAAGCGGCAGATTCGGCAATACCTTCTACATCAAACAGCGCCGGGTCAGGAAAGCCGCCCGCAAAGCTGATGATGCCGGGTTTGCCCAGCAGTTTGAAGAGTTCGCGAATGGCGGAGGTTTCTACGTTTTGGAGGCGGTCGGCGAATTGCATGGGCGTATGTGGAAGAATTAAGAACTTCGTACATTGTGCATAAAATTAAGGTGATTTAAGTCGTCCTTCTGCGAAACTACAGGAATGACGACATTGATGAAAAAAGAAAACATCGCACCCTTCTTTGCCACGCTCAAAGCCGCCAACCCCATGCCGGTGACGGAGCTGGAATACACCAGCGTGTTTGAGCTGCTGACCGCTGTGCTGTTAAGCGCCCAAGCCACCGATGTGGGCGTGAACAAGGCGACGCGCCGGCTTTTCACTGTGGCGAACACGCCGGCCAAGATTTTGGCGCTGGGGCTGGACGGGCTGGAGAGCTACATCAAAACCATCGGCCTGTACCACAGCAAAGCCAAGCACTTGCTGCAAACCTGCCAAATGCTGGTTGAAAAGCACAACAATATCGTGCCCCGAGACCGCGCCGCGCTGGAAGCCCTGCCGGGCGTGGGACGCAAAACGGCGAATGTGGTGCTGAATTCTGCCTTTGGCGAGGCGACGATGGCGGTAGACACCCACATTTTCCGCATGGGCAACCGCACTGGGCTGGCACCGGGCAAAACGCCGCTAGAGGTCGAATTGAATCTACTGAAACGCATTCCGCCCGAATACTTGGTGGACGCGCACCACTGGCTGATTTTGCATGGCCGCTACGTCTGCACGGCGCGCAGCCCGAAGTGTGGGCAGTGCCAAGTGGCAAAATACTGTACGTTTGACGATAAAAACCTAGGAATTTAAAAAAATATGGCCTCTAGCTTGATCGCCCTCATTGACGACATTGCTTCCATCTTGGACGATGTGGCCCTGCTCACCAAAGTCGCGGCCAAGAAAACCAGCGGGGTGCTGGGGGACGATTTGGCGCTGAACGCGCAACAAGTCAGCGGCGTGTCTGCCGATCGCGAGCTGCCTGTGGTGTGGGCGGTGGCCAAGGGCTCGTTCATCAATAAAGCGATTTTGGTGCCAACTGCCATTGCCATCAGCTACTTTGCACCGTGGCTGGTGACGCCGCTGCTGATGGTTGGCGGGGCGTTTCTGTGTTACGAAGGTTTTGAGAAGCTGGCGCACAAGTTTTTGCACAGCAAAGCGGAAGACGCTGCCCACCAAGAAGAACTGTTGAACGCCATCGTAGATACGAGCAAAGACATGGTGGCACTGGAGAAAGACAAAATCAAAGGCGCAATCAGGACCGACTTTATTTTGTCCGCCGAAATCATCGCCATCACCTTGGGCACGGTGCAAAGCAGTCCGTTGACCACGCAAATTGCCGTGCTGACAGGCATTGCCATTTTGATGACCGTCGGCGTTTACGGCTTGGTGGCTGGCATTGTGAAAATTGACGATTTGGGGCTGCATTTGACCGAGCAGCACAGAGCGGGCAGCTTCAAACACAGCTTTGGACGCGGCATTTTGTGGTTTGCGCCTTACATGATGAAGACTCTGTCCGTCGTCGGCACGGCGGCGATGTTTTTAGTCGGCGGTGGGATTTTGACGCACGGCTTTCCGGCGATTCACCACTGGGTGGATGGTTTCACATCGGGACAACATAGTTTGCTAACGTCGATTATGTCACTCAGCACCGATGCGGTCGTTGGCATCTTGGCGGGTGCGGCGGTCTTGGCGGTGGTGAACCGAATTAGAAAGTAATTTTACTATATTTTTTATAGCAACTAAGACAATGAATACGCCGGCTATAGGCATATTTAAATGGTTTAAAAAGAGGCTGTGAAGAAGCTGATTTCTTTTTAACCGCCATACTGTTGAGGGCGTCCAAATCGCTCTCCACAGACTTAGAAAACTGGCTGAACTGACCATTCAAAATCGCACCTGCTTCCGCCGTTTTGCCACGGCATTGCAGGGCAACGACATTGGAGGCTGCGAAGTGGAACATTTTGTGGAGGCTCATCAGCGCGGTGAAACCGGGGTGTTGGCCCAATCTGGCTTTGCCTGAGGAATGGATCCATTTGCCCAAATCACAACGGTCATCAAAACAGATGACGTTGGCATCAAACACTTCTTTGGATGTGCCGGCCAGATAAGCTTGCAGGCGATTTTTCCAGTTTTCATGGGCTGACACGGCAAATGGGATGTCCAAATCGTTGAGTGCAGATTGGGCAAAGTCAATCTCGTCTAGCGCTTGTTTGCCAGAGCCGAAAAAACTGCCGAAAAGGGAACTCAAAAATGACATGTCGCGCTTTGTAAAAACAATA
>JAYWCQ010000109.1:0-3138 GCA_043780435.1 Polaromonas sp. | reverse complement strand
GAGTGAGGAGCATGAGTTGGGCGTCCATGCCCTAGCCGTGCCAGTGCGAAATATGGCGGGCAGTACGGTTGCCGCGTTGAATGTGGTGACGCAGCCGGCGCGTCTCGAACCATCGGTTTTGAAGCGTGAATTGTTGCCGCTGTTACAGGAAGCTGCGCGTGAAGTTCGAGCGCTCATTTAGGGCGTTGATTTAATTAGTCGACGTCGTCACTCTGCCGGGTGAACGACACGCCGCCATCCACCACCAGCGTTGCGCCGACCACGTAGTCACCCGCGCGGGAGGCCAAGTAAATCGCCGCTCCCGCCATGTCTTCGTCTACACCCACGCGTCCTGCAGGCACACGTTTGGCAACCTTGTCGCCCTGGTCACGTGCCACTTTGTTCATCTCGGAGGCAAAAGCCCCCGGTGCAATGGCCGTCACGGCGATGTTGTCCTTTGCTAAACGCAGCGCCATGCGCTTGGTCAGGTGAATCAAGCCGGCTTTGCTGGCAGCGTAAGAGTAGGTCTCTTGCGCGTTGATAGAAATGCCATCAATCGAGGCGATGTTGATCACCTTGGCCACGTGCGATTTCGCGGCTAGTCGCAGGGCAGGCGTCAGTATTTGCGTCAAAAAGAAGGGTGCTTTCATGTTCAAGTCCACCACTTTGTCCCAGCCAGATTCGGGGAAGGTGTCGTAATCCTCACCCCAAGCCGCGCCCGCGTTGTTCACCAAAATGTCCAGTTGCGGCTCAAATGTTAAATACGCGTCGGCCAAAGCCTGTGCGCCAGCGACAGTGGATACATCGCCCGGAATGGCGATGCAGGTGCCGAATTGCGACAACTCTTTGGCCGTATCTATACAGGCCTGCGCCTTGCGGGCAGAGATGTAAACCTTGGCCCCTTGCGCCAAAAAGCCCTTGGCAATCATGCGGCCAATGCCGCGCGAGCCGCCGGTGATCAGCGCAGTGCGCCCTTTGAGGGAGAAAAGATTGGTCATGCCAGCGCTCATAGTGTGTCCTTTTAAACGAAAGTCAGGAGAAATTTAAGCAAAAAACAGAGCATAACGACAAGCGCCATAAAAACGCGTCGCCAAGGTGCTAAAAAGGCTCTAAAACGAAGTCTGTGAAAATAGAGCCAAAAGCTGAGATAATACGAGGTTAATTTCTACCCACCCACCACATTTCATTGGAGCTCATCATGGCAAAAGTATTCAGAACCGAAGCAGACCGCAAAGCAACCCCGCGTCCAGTCGCGCCAAAAGGCGTGTGCTACACCACCGGCAAAGGTCAAAAGATCAGCCTAGAGCGCGGCGCGCACACCAACAGCAAGAAAAACCCTGGCAAGCGTCCGCACCAAGGTTAATCCGTAGGCTGCATCATGCAGCTCCAAAAAAAGCGCTCGATGAGAGCGCTTTTTTTATGCCTGTCGAAAACCCTTATAAAAAACCAGCAAAATCTGGCGCAGAGAAAATTGACGTAGGTAATAGGCAAAACCGGCGGGTTGGTGTAATCTTTGGTTGGCATGCAAACAATCATTCATCAATCAAAGGAGACAACCCCATGGATAGACGGCATTTTTTTCAAAGCTCAGCGCTGGTGACTACAGGCGCCTTCGTTGGCTGCGCCACACCCGGCATCGCCCAGCAAAGCGTGAAAACACCGTTTCCGGTGGCGGCAGTCACGATTCCGATTGTGGGTTCAGACGCGCAATTTCCGGTGCGCCGCATTTACTGCATCGGTCGCAACTACCGCGCCCATGCTATTGAAATGGGCTCCAACCCAGACCGCGAGCCGCCGTTTTTCTTCCAAAAGCCAACCGATTCGATTCAATTCGTCAAAACAGGCACCGTAGCGGATCACCCCTACCCCTCACTCACCAAAAACTACCACTACGAAGCTGAGTTGGTTGCCGCAATCGGCATAGGCGGTAAAAATATCTCCGTTGAAAAAGCCTTAGAGCACGTTTGGGGCTACTCCTTAGGCTTGGACATGACCCGTCGTGACCTACAACGCGCCATGGGCGACGAGAAAAAACCATGGGAAATCGGCAAGAGCTTCGACAAGTCTGCTCCCATAGGTGCGATCCACCCTGTAGCGCAAATCGGGCACTTTCAAAAAGGCGACATCTGGCTCAAAGTCAATGGCGTGACCAAACAAAACGCCAACTTGAGTCAAATGATTTGGTCGGTCGCCGAACAAATCAGCCGCTTGTCCCAAGCTTTCGAGCTCTTCCCGGGTGACATCATCTACTCCGGCACCCCAGAAAACGTCGGTCCTGTGATCAAGGGCGATGTGATCGAAATGCACATTGATGGCTTGCCGAATTTGAGCGTGAAGATTGTTTGAGGGTTAAAAAAGTCATTAAAAAGTTTGTAGGGTGGGCTTTAGCCCACCATCGTAGTTTCGGAACCGACCACCGTTGGTAAAGTAAACAATCGGGTAAGTTTTGAGATGATGGGCTGAAGCCCACCCGACGTTGACTTACATATTCCGCCGATACTGCCCACCCACCTCAAACAGCGCATTGGTGATCTGCCCGAGCGAGCAAACCCGCACGGCATCCATCAGTACCTCAAACACATTGGCGTTGGCAATCACCGCTTGCTGCAGGCGCTTGAGCATGGCGGGTGATTCGGCTGCATGCAACGTGTGGAAGTCGGTAAGTCGTTTCAATTGGCTTTGCTTTTCTTCGTCGGTCGAGCGTGCCAGCTCCAGCTTGTCCTGCACCACATCGCCTTTCGGGTTTCTGAAGGTATTGACGCCGATGATGGGCAGCTCGCCGGTGTGTTTCAGCATCTCGTAGTGCATAGACTCATCCTGAATCCGACCGCGCTGGTAGCCGGTCTCCATGGCACCCAGCACGCCGCCACGCTCGGCGATGCGTTCAAACTCGGCCAAAACGGCTTCTTCCAACAATTCGGTCAGTTCTTCGATGATGAAGGCACCTTGTGATGGGTTCTCGTTCTTCGCCAGACCCCACTCGCGGTTGATGATGAGCTGGATCGCCATGGCGCGGCGCACCGAGTCTTCAGTCGGCGTGGTGATGGCTTCGTCGAAAGCGTTGGTGTGCAGGCTGTTGCAGTTGTCGTAAATGGCAATCAAGGCTTGCAGTGTGGTGCGGATGTCGTTGAACTGGATTTCTTGCGCGTGCAGGCTGCG
>JAYWCQ010000108.1:0-6931 GCA_043780435.1 Polaromonas sp. | reverse complement strand
TACCAATTTAATGTTAGGTTTGGCATTGGTCACTGTGGGTATTTTGTTTGGCGTTCGAGCCGTTAAATCCCCAGCTAAACCCCCATCTAAACCCATAACAATTCCCTCTGTTGAGGTAGGAAAATGAAGCTCTTGGCTTTCGATACCAGTACAGAAACCATGTTCGTCGCCGTCACTGACGGCCAACAAACTTGGCAACACATGGCTGAAGGCGGCGCTAAAACCTCCGCCGCCTTGATTCCAGCCATCATGGCGTTGCTGAAAGAGGCTGATTTAACGCTACAACAGCTAGACGCCATCGTTTTCGGGCGCGGGCCGGGTTCGTTCACGGGGCTGCGCACGGCGTGTTCTGTGGCGCAAGGTTTGGCGTTTGGGGCTGGTGGGATTCAGGTTTTACCTATCAACACGCTGTTGGCAGTCGCTGAAGAAGCGCGTTTCATATCTGGAAAGGTGGCAAATGTCACCCAAATCCAAGCCATTTTAGACGCCCGCATGGGCGAAGTCTATGTTGCAAGTTATGCCTACCAAGACGGCGTTTGGCAGGCAAAGTCTGACATTAAGCTCTGCAAAGCAGACCAATTGCAAGTTGAAGCTGGTTTCAGCTTGGCGGGCAACTGTTTGGACGAAGCCAATCGAACCAACGCTTTGCCCACTGCCACCGCCATGCTGCGCCTAGCGCCAGCCATGCTGGCAGCGGGTTTGGGCGTTCCTGCTGACCAAGCTTTACCGCTCTACGTTCGCGACAAAGTGGCGCAAACCACGGCAGAGCGTGCCGCGCTCAAACTCAACGTGCCAGTGACAAACTAAAATCAGCTATATGAACGCGATTTTGAAGCCAATAGCATTCCCAGAGGTGCAATTTCAAGCCCTCACGGCAGATTGGTTGGATCGCGTCCTAGCCATCGAAAACGCCGTCTACCCCCACCCTTGGAGCCGTGCCAATTTTGAAGATTCGATTCAAACCAGCTACCAAATGCAGGTGCTAACTTCGGGAAGCTCCGCAAATTCTGACATTCTGGGCTATTTCATCGCCATGAAAGGCTTTGAAGAAGTGCATGTGCTCAACATCACCGTGTCAGAGCCGTTTCAGCGCCAAGGCTGGGCAAAGCTGATGTTGGAAGCTTTAGCCGTCTGGTCGCGCGGACAGGACGCCGCGTGGTTGTGGCTAGAGGTGCGTGCTAATAACGAACGGGCGCTGCAAGTCTACAAAGCGCAGGGCTTCAAACTGGTGAGCGTTCGGCAAGATTACTACCCCAAAGGTCCCAAAGCCAATGGCCGTGAAGACGCAATTGTGATGAGTTTGAAACTATGAGTTTGCATCTATGAGCCTAGCTTTAGACACCCGCCAACGCGCCATGCTGCGAGAAATGGGCATCACCGTTTGGCAGCCTGAAACGGTTTACGTTCTGGATGAAGTTGCCGTTGTTGCCGCTAGTTCTCAGACCGCGCAAGTTGTTGAAAAACCACAAATTGCTATAAATAAAATAGCGCCTAATGAAATAAATACGCCGGCTACAGCGATAAATTTGCCTCCCAGAGCTGTATCGGAGAAGCCACCCACCTATTTACCATCTAAACAGCCAGCGACGCCTGTAGTTTCGTTGCAACCCATGCCCGCAGGCCTGCAAGAGATGGATTGGCCAACCCTGCAGCAAACCGCGCAAGCGTGCCAAGCTTGCCAGCTGTGCAAGGGGCGACATGGCATTGTTTTTGGCACGCCTGCCGCCATGCCGCAAGCCGATTGGCTGATTGTGGGCGACCCACCGACCGAGTCTGACGAAACCGCCGGTGCACCGTTCACGGGCGATGAGGGTGTCTTACTGGGCAATATGCTCAAAGCCATGGGTTTGAATGTGGCGCAAGTGACCCTGACACCGTCCGTCAAATGCCGCACCGAGGGGCAAAGCACAGGCGCGCAAGAGTTGGCGCAGTGCGAGGCTTTTTTACGCCGCCAAGTCGCTTTGACGCGTCCCAAAATGATTCTGGCCATGGGCCGTTATGCCGCGCAGGCGCTGCTGGCGCAAACCGTCAGCAACCCCGTGCCACCGCTGGGGCAGTTGCGCGGCGTTGTGCATCAGTATCAAGGCGTTGCCGTCGTCGTGACCTATTCCCCTGCCAATTTGCTGCGCAACCCAGCTGACAAAGCCAAGGCGTGGGCGGATTTGTGTTTGGCGAAAGCCGCCTTGCAGGCTAAATAGGTTAAGTCTTAACCCGTCGTTGCACGGCTTGGGGCTTTTGCAGGCGTTTGCGTGGGTGCTTTCTTAGGAACCAAAACCGACGCAATCGCCACCACCATCAGCGCCACCGCCGCCCAGTCTTGCCAATGCAAGACTTCGCCCAGCCAGTAAGCGCCCGCAAAAACACCCAAAATCGGAATCATCATCACCGACAGCGTAGACGCCACGGGCGGCAGGGTGCGGGCTAAGAAAAACCACGCAGCGTGGGCGAAGCCAAACACCAGCACCGCGTTGTAAACAATCGCAAACCATGAGTTGCCTGAAATTTGTGACGGCATAACCCAGGCTTTGCGCTCAAACGTCACCGTCAACACCGTCATCACCACGCAGGCCAACACCGTCATCCAGAACGAAATCGCCAAGGTCGGTGTGTCAATCTTGGTGCGGCGCAGCAGCTGCGTGCCCAGCGCCCAGGTGGCGGCCGCGGTCAACGCCAAAGCCACGCCCAGGGGTTTGCCGCTCAAACCCGTCATTTCATGCCACAGCAGCAGTGCCACGCCCAAGGCAGCGGCAGCCACGCCCAGCCAGTTGCGCTTGGTCATCACACTGGCAAAAAACAGTGCCCCCAAAATCGCCGAAAAAATAGGCATGGTGTAGCCCAAAATCGCCGCCCGCCCGCTGGACAGCGACTGAATCGCCAAAATAATGCACACATGCCAGATGAACATATTGGTCGCCGCCAGCAACAGCAGCTCAGGCCAATGCTTGCGCGGCATGGCAAACGGCACTTTCAGCCACACCAGCGCCAAAGCCAGCACCGGCAGCCCCAGCCACATTGACAGGGTTCTGAACTGCAGCGGTGGCATGCCCGTCACGCCCAGCTTCATCACCGGCCAGTTCAAACCCCACACGATGGTGAGAACGACCAAGAGCCAGAGTTGCTTTGCGGAGAGTTTTTGCATGGTTTGATGGTACATGGGTTGATGTTGAGCCGAGATTGTTCATAAAAAATTCCCGTTCGTGCTCAGAAAAAAATCCGTTCGCGCTGAGGTATCGAAGCGTTTCTGAGTGTGCAGACCCTTCGATACTTCAGGGAGAACGGTGTCAGTCCGAACGGATTTTTGTAAGTTGAGCGCTAAATTACAATCAAGCTATGACCTTTTTAGAACAACTCCAGCAAGCCGAGCGCAGCAACCAATCCATGCTCTGCGTCGGCCTAGACCCCGAGCCGGCCAAATTCCCCACGCATATCAAAGGCGATGCCAGCAAAATCTACGACTTTTGTGCGGCGATTGTGGACGCCACCGCCGATCTGGTGATCTCCTTCAAACCCCAAATCGCCTATTTTCACGCCCACCGCGCCGAAGACCAGCTGGAAAAGCTCATGCAGCACATGCGCGCCACCGCCCCTCAAGTGCCCGTGATTTTGGACGCCAAACGCGGCGACATCGGCTCCACCGCCGCCCAATACGCCATTGAAGCCTTCGAGCGCTACGGCGCAGACGCCGTCACCCTCTCGCCCTTCATGGGTTTTGACTCCGTGCAGCCCTACCTGGCTTACCACGGCAAAGGCGCCTTCCTGCTCTGCCGCACCTCCAACCCCGGCGGCGACGACCTGCAAGCCCAACGACTCAGCTCCGTCCCCGGCGAGCCGCTGTTGTACGAACACATCGCCAAGCTCGCCCAAGGCGCGTGGAACACCAATGGTCAGCTAGGCTTGGTCGTAGGCGCAACGTATCCGGCTGAAATAGAACGCGTCCGCAAAGTTGCTCCCCACGTCCCGTTACTCATCCCTGGTGTAGGCGCCCAGGGTGGCGACGCCGTGGCCACCGTCAAAGCTGGTTGGAAACAGCAAAACGGCGAAACAACGGCCCCCATCATTGTCAACTCGTCACGGGCGGTGTTGTATGCGTCCAGCGGGGCTGATTTTGCAGCTGCGGCGCGGAAAGTGGCGATTCAGACTCGGGATGTTTTGCAGGCTGCGAGGGGGTAATAAGCTAACGTATATGTGCGTCAAGCACTTGTCGTAGTTGTTTTATTTTTGAGTTTCTTCGACGCAGAATATTCAACTCAGAACGAGATTTGCCTTTAAGGATATTTTTGAGTTCCGTACTGTGTTTAGATGGTACTAGAGTTATTAGTGATTCGAATAGCTCGTCGAGATCGAGTAGTAATGTTCCCGGTATAGAAATTCCTTTCCCATTTCTGGGGTATCTGGAAATACTTAAAAATCTTTGCTCATGATAGAAATAAGTTGGAACCCTAAAGTTTTCTGCTTCGGGTACTTTATTTGTAACCATTCGAGCCATTTTTGCAACGCCGTGCGCTGCATCTTCAGGGGCAAAGGCTTTATCCCAATAGATGAGAGTTGCTTTTAGAAGTAGTTCAATAGAAAGAAATGAACAATACGCCGCTGGTGCTAGCAAGTTAGATTGATGCAATCGACGAGCGGCTAAGTAGAAACGGGTGGCGCGATTTTGCCAAATAACATAGGCAAGTTGACGCTCTGTAATTGCTGCCATATGACCAAATTCTTCACGGATTGACAAGAATACAGTTAATTATTCAATAAAACTGCTATTTAGAGTGCGTTTCCCTTCGGATTCTTTTGCCTGTGTCAATTTCATGTCCTCTGAACCCGCAAATATTGATTCTCCACGCTCAAATGCCATACGATTTCGTCGCTCGTCATCAAATTGTGGATCAATTTCATAAAGGTAATTACGTAAACCCTCAAAAGCTTCTAGGACACGATCTAATTTTTCATGCACATTCTTTAATTTTTCGTTCAAATACCAACCGTGTGCAAACCATAGCGCCAAAGCTGTACCGATAATAGTTTTCTCAATGTCACTTTCAAACATTATTTTTCCTTAAAAATAAATCGAATCGGAACTCTAAACAAGCAACTCTTCACACACTATTTTCATTCAACTGCGCCCGTTGCCTCTCCAACCCCGGCGGATCGCCTTTAAACCAAAACCACGTCGGGTCTGTACCGCCGTGGCGCAGGATGAATTGGTTGAACATCAGCATCACAATGGCTGCAAAAACGAGGACAGCAAACAAGATGGCTGCCCCAATAACGCAATAGAGCAACACGGTTTGCAGTGGCACATGGGGCGCAATCTGTGAACCTGCGACGCCTGCCAAAACCGACAGCATGACAATGGCTAAAACCGCTTTCAGCGCGGCTTGTTTGTGTGACTTTGACAGAGGCATGACCCTACTCCTCAAGGCATTTTCAACATGATAGCAAAGTAACGTCATTTCTGCTTGCAACATTAATTTGCTACAAATAAAATAGCGTATTAGTCAATAAATAAGCCGGCTATAGTCTTATCAAGCAGTATTTTTTGAGCTGTTTGTCATCAAACCGTCATATGAGTTTTTTACACTCTGCGGCATGACAAAACCAAAAATTGAACTCCTCCCCGTACAGCGCCGTGCTGTGTTGCAGCGCATCCTCGCCGTTAGCGCAGCGGCCATGCTGCCCGCCATCCCCGTGCGCGTCCAGTCGGCACGGCCTTGGGTGATTGCGCAAATTGTGGACACCACCGCACAGCAGCAAGATGTGTCTAAGGATTACTTGATCGGTGCCCGTGCTGCTTGGCAAGAAATCAACGCCAAAGGCGGTTTGCTGGGCCGGCCTGTGAAACACCTTTCGATTGAAACCGATGCTTCAACCGCGAGTCTAAAGGCTGCCTTAGACAACGCGAATAGCAACACGTCTTGCATCGCGTTATCAGGCACAGCCGGCGACCGCACGGCGCAGGCGCTGACGAGCTTGCTGCGGGCTGAGCGCTCTAACCTAGCCCACGTTGCCCCTTGGCTGCAAAACGCCAGCAGCGAGTTGGACGACACCACTTTCGCCATTTTTGCGGACCGGCAAGCGCAGATTGCGCACATCGTGAAATCGCTATCCTTGGTCGGTACGAATGATTTGGGCGTGATTTACGCTTCACCGCAAGAACATGCGCTGTACCGCGCCGATGTGGAGCGTTCAGCAGCGCGCATGAGCATGCAAATCAGCACCTCGAAGCCTGCGTTAGATCTAAAAAGCGTTGGACAAAAGCTGGCGGCCAGCTCGCCAGCGGTGCAATTGTTCATTGGTGGTACGCCTGAGTTGGCGCAGTTGACAGCCGGCTTGGAGCAACAATCGCGCCAGCGTTACGTGCTGGCTTTGGCTGATGTGAATCTGCAAACCATGAAAGAAATGGGCGCCGGCCGCCAAACACCGGTGTTTGCCGCACAAACCGTCCCGATGTTGAACAGTGGCATGACCGTGGTGCGTGCTTACCGCGCAGCGATGAGCCAGTTTTTTGATGAGCCCGCTACGCCGTTGAGCTTGGCCGGCTACATCGCTGCCCGCTACACCTTTGAGGTGTTGAACAAAGTCGGCAGTGGCCTCAACCGCCAAAGCGCCTTAGCTGCTTTCCAAAAGCGCGAATCTATCGATGTGGGTGGCTTCAGAGTCAGTTACAACGCCGCTGGCCGCGGCAGCCAGTTTGTGACGCAGAGCATGCTGACCAAAGATGGCCACACGGTGGGCTAGTTTTTCAGTAAGCGTGGTCTAAACATAGCCATCACCGCCACCGCCACCACCAAGTCTGATGTCGATGTAACAAATTGAAGCAAGTAACTCTTTGGTTGGATGAATCCAATGTTGGGTTGCCCCCGTATACAGGGTGGCATACCGCCAAATCAACTTAACCAGGAGTTTATTATGTGCATGAAAAAACTAGGCTTTAGCC
>JAYWCQ010000107.1:0-3064 GCA_043780435.1 Polaromonas sp. | reverse complement strand
GATGCTGTCGCCGCATTGAAGGCGGGCGCCGTCGGTGTGGGTCTGTTTCGCAGCGAATTTTTGTTCATGAGCCGCGATGGCAAGGGGCTGTCCAGGCTGCCCAATGAAGAAGAGCAGTTCCAAGCCTACAAGCGTGTGGTGGATGGCATGCAAGGTTTGCCCGTCACCATTCGCACCGTCGACATTGGGGCGGACAAGCCACTGGACCGACAAGACCGGCTCGAGAAAGCGCAAGACACGCAGCTCAACCCAGCGCTGGGACTGCGCGCCATTCGCTGGAGCCTGGCTGACCCAGACATGTTTTTAACGCAGCTGCGGGCCATTTTGCGTGCGAGCAGTTTTGGTCAAATCAAGTTGCTGATACCGATGCTATGCGCGGTGGGTGAAATTCGCCAAACTCTCGCGTTGATCCAGCAGGCCAAAACCGAGTTGGATGCACAAGGCGTGGCCTATGGTGATGTGAAAATCGGCGCGATGATTGAAATCCCCGCTGCGGCGTTGATGCTGCCAACCTTTCTGAAGTACTTTGATTTTTTATCGATTGGCACCAACGATTTGATCCAGTACACCTTGGCGATTGACCGTGCGGATGAAGCCGTCGCACACATGTACGACCCCTTGCACCCGGCCGTGCTGCATTTGATAGCCGATACGATTCGGCAATGTAGATTGCAGGGCAAAGATGTTAGCGTGTGTGGCGAAATGGCAGGCGATGTAAGTCTTACGCGGCTTTTATTGGGCATGGGGCTGCGCTGTTTTTCAATGCACCCTGCGCAAATATTGACAGTAAAACAACAGATATTGCGCACCGATACGAGTAAGTTGCAAGATTGGGTTCAGCAAGTGCTCACCTCTGAAAATCCTGCAGAATTCGTTTGAAAAGTCACACTCTTGGCCATGTAATTTCTTACATTTGTTTGCTGAAGTTTCAAAAAGATTACAAAAGTTCTCATGTATGGCGTCTAGCCAGATCGGTTTCAGGTAATATTCACCACATTAATGTCCAATAAGGCGCTATATGAGAATCCTATTAATTGAAGATGATGCGGCAATTGCCAGCGACCTTTCTACTTTCCTGAGCGGAAAAGGTTATACCGTTGCCCATGCCGCAAATATGCAAACTGCTAAAGATTTGTTGCCCACGACCAATTGGGGCGCTGTCTTGCTAGACTGGTCTTTGCCTGATGGTGAGGGCATTGATTTGTTGCCGATTATTCGCAAGCAAGCCGATCAGGCGTCCATCATCATGATGACGTCCAAAGGCCAAATTGCCGATCGCATCAAAGGCCTAGACGCCGGCGCTGACGATTACATGGTCAAGCCTTGCGACCCGAATGAATTGCTGGCCCGCCTGCGAGCCATTGAGCGACGTCGCAGTGGTGCAGCCAGCGCGATTCTAGACTGTGGCGCTTTGCAGATTGACTTAGGCCGCAACACAGTGACGGCCAATGGCGTACCTGCCAATTTGACAGGCAAAGAATGGGCTATCTTGCGCGTCTTGGCGTCACGGCCAGACCGCCTGCACTCCAAAGAAGTGCTCACCAGTGCCATTTACACGTTTGATGATGATATTGGCAGCAACACGCTGGAAGTGTTCATCAGCCACCTGCGTCGCAAACTAGGCCGCGACACGATTCAAACCTACCGTGGTCAAGGCTACCGTTTGTCTGGTTATATTGGCTAAGAAGACGTCGGCTAAAAACCAGCTGTCGTACTGATCAGGTCAAGGCTTGATCAGTCGAGGGTTTTTGCCAGAGGTTGATACCGCCCTCAATGGCGTGTTGGTCAATCGCAGCAAGTTCTTCAGCGGAAAAGGACAGCTGCTTCAACGCACCCACCAATTCTACAATTTGCGCCGAGCTGCTGGCACCGATCAATGCAGACGTCATGCGCTTGTCACGCAGCACCCAAGCAATCGCCATTTGCGCCAGGCTTTGACCACGCGCCAAAGCCATCTCGTTCAACGCGCGCACTTGGGTTAAATTCTGTGGACTCAAATGCTCGCTCTTGAAGGAGTCACCACCGGGTTTGTTGATGCGTGCATCGGCTGGAATGCCGTTCAAATATTTGTTGGTCAGCAAGCCTTGCGCCAGCGCACTGAAGGCGATGCAGCCCATGCCATTGTCTTCCAGCGCACCCAGCAAATCGGGTTCAATCCATCGGTTCAACATGCTGTACGACGGCTGGTGAATCAAGCACGGCACTTTCAGGTCGCGCAGCAAGGCAGCGGCTTCACGTGTTTTGGCGGCGGAATAGCTTGATATACCCACGTACAAGGCTTTGCCCTGTTGCACTGCCGTGGCCAGCGCACCCATGGTTTCTTCCAGCGGTGTGTCGGGGTCAAAGCGGTGCGAATAGAAAATATCTACGTACTCTAAGCCCATGCGTTTTAAACTTTGGTCAAGACTTGCCAGCACGTATTTGCGTGAACCACCGCCCTGCCCATAGGGCCCCGGCCACATATCGTAGCCGGCCTTGCTGGAGATGATGAGTTCGTCGCGATACGGCTTGAAATCACGCCGCATATGCTCACCAAAATTGGTCTCAGCACTGCCATAGGGTGGGCCATAGTTGTTGGCCAGATCAAAATGGGTGATACCCAGATCAAACGCCGTGTGCAGCATGGCACGTTGCGTCGCCATGGGTGTGGTGTCGCCAAAATTGTGCCAGAGGCCCAGCGTGATAGACGGCAACTTCAGGCCACTGCGCCCTACGGTGCGATACGGCATGTTGTCATAACGGTGGGTGGCGGCGTGGTACATGGTGGTGGCTCTGTGTTGTTTATTGGGACTGGATGGCAGCGTGGGCATGTTCGGCTTGCACATCGGCGTGGTAGCTGGAGCGCACCATCGCGCCCACAGCCGCATGGCTGAAACCCATCTCGTAGGCTTTGGCTTCAAACATCTTGAAAGTGTCGGGGTGGACGTAGCGTTTCACGGTCAAATGCGACATGGATGGCGCTAAATACTGGCCAATCGTCAACATATCAATGTTGTGATCGCGCATGTCCTGCATCACCTGCAAAATTTCTTCGTCGGTTTCACCCAACCCAACCATGATGCCG